>JAUWNA010000327.1 GCA_030612905.1 Promethearchaeota archaeon | reverse complement strand
TGATAAAAATGTCAGAAGAAAAATATAAAAAAGCAGCAAATATAATTATAAAAGCAGGCTCGCTACCTTTCCCAGTTAACGATACATTGATTGAAATTTTAAAACTACTCCTTTCAGAGGAGGAATTAGAATTTATCGACGCTTTTAGGAGAAAAACCTCTCAGACGATGGAACAGTTAATAAAGAGTAGTAAGCTTTCAGAAGCTCAAATTTTGTCGTTTATTAAGCCTTTAGCTAAAAAAGGCTTTATTTTTAATCAACCGAGCTCAAAAGGTTTAATGGTCTATAGATTAATGCCAATAGTAATGGTCGGCGTTTTCGAATATATTTTTATGAAAAAAATCGAGTTTTCTGAAACAGAAAAGAAAATAGCAAAAATGTTTGAAGTCTATTTTGACGAGATATCGGATTTTATACAGGAAAATTACGATATGGTTTTACCCGTTTTTGAAAAAATGCTTCCGATAGATAGAACCCTACCGAATCTAAACAAAAGCGTTCAAGGCGCCGAAATAAACATCTCCATCAACGAAACTATAGATGTTCCTGAAGAACTTGTTTTACCAATTCAAAAAGTCGAGGAAATCATTGAGAAATTCGATGTTATCGCAGTAGGGCATTGCTTTTGTAGACACCACAGAGACCTGCTAGGAAAACCATGTAAACAAACAGATCTAAGAGAAAACTGCTTTACTTTCGGCAAATCGGCAAAATACGTGACTGAGCAAGGTTTTGCTCGTTTCGTATCAAAAGAAGAAGCACTAAAAATAATGAAAGCATCTGAGGAGGATGGATTAGTGCATAAAGCCTTTCATCCACATTCCGATATAAGCAAAGACGAGACTAGCATATGTAATTGCTGTAACGATTGTTGTGGGACGATCGAATGGTGGAAAATGGGACTAGCCGCCATGATTAATTCAACCAATTATCTAGCACAAGTAAACGAAGATTTATGCGTGGGATGCGGAACATGCGTAGAATATTGCTCTGTAAAGGCTATCAAATTGGACAGCAATAATATTGCAAGAGTTATACCCGAGTTTTGCATTGGATGTGGAGTCTGCTCTCATTTCTGTCCCGAAGACGCAATCTCGCTTCTAGAAGGTATGAGGAGAGTCTTTGTACCTCCACCTAGGTTGAGAAAATAAGCTCTTATAGGTTTAACGCCCAAAATCATTATTTTATTATTTTTATCCTTTAATTTTTTGCTTGAATATTTCTATTGTATCTGAAATTTCAGTTAATCTTATTGAAAACTCTTTTGGTTTCAATTTCTTTAAATTTTCAAAATTTTCAATGATTTCTCGAAATTCATCAACCCAAATCTTCATAAGCAATTCGTTTTCTTTTCCTTGAATTAGTTTCCTTAAAGATTTAGTTATAGATTTATTGATTTTATCCATGAGTTTTTTTTCGTTTACCGTGTATGATATTCTCAAAACATCTTGTTGGGTTTTAATAGTTTCAACATCTTTTTGTATTTGAGATTTATGCATTAGTAGTTGTTCGTTAAATTTATTGATCATATCCATAATGATTTCTTCTTGAGTTTTAATAGTTTGCTCCATTCTTTCTTGATTTAACGAGATATCACTCTTTATAGCTAGGATCTCTTTCTTTGCAGATTCTATAGAAGTCCCTAACTCTATCATTTGATTTGCTAAATTTTGAATAGTTTCAGAGTTTTTCTTTACCGAATCTAATCTATCTTGAGCTTTATCAAATTGTTCTTCTAAATTTTTTATACTTTTTGGCACACTTTTTAACGAATTGATCACATTGTTCAATTTTTTTGTTTGCTCAATTAGATTTTGAAAATCCTTAGGGGAAATTTCTTCTACTTTATCTTTTTTAGGAATTTTTACCACCTTTATTATTATTTTCAGCTTTAGTTTTACTAACTTCTTCGATTGATTGTAACTCTAGTATTGAGTCTAGTTTTAATTCGAAATCTTTTTTAAAATTTGTCAGCTCGTCTAAAGTTTTATCTATATTAACGAGAAGCAAATCAATAGGACTTTTCTTTAATTGATTAATTATATCTAAAATCATCGCTATGTTATTAGCAAAAGCATTAACAATGTTTTCCTTAATTAAGTTAACATCGATGTTGCTTTCGTTAATCTTTTTAAGAGAAATGATTTCTTTAAGGGTGACAATATCATTTTCAGAAGATTTTTTAATCTTTTTTATAATTTTTGGAGTTATAATTCTATGAAGCTTACTTGAATCGATTTCCTCTAAATTAATAATTAATTTTTGCAATTCTTCCTCATCTTTCTTAATTAAGTCGAGAAATTGCTCGTAAATATTTTTAAATTGGAATTCATCGCTTTCTTTTCCTAATTTTTTCAAAAATTTTGCTACGACCAAAGAAAATACCTCAGAAATATTATCTTGAGACTTCGCAGATACAAAAATAATGGGATAACCTTCGATTTGATATTGGCGAATGTTATTTAAGAGAATTTCAAATTCTTCTGGTTTTATCAAATCTGATTTGTTTCCTATTAAATAGGTGATACAATCAGGAGAATAATTAGATAAATTTTTTAGATACGTTTTTTTGATTTCTTGTAACGTTTCTTTAGGGTTGCTGAGGTCAAAAATCAAAAAAGCTATATCTAAATTACTGAAAAATACTGGGTTCAACGGGTTGAAGCTCCTTTGACCCCCAATATCCCAAATATTCAATCTAATATGAAAATCATTTAACTTATACTCCTTTCTCGCAATATTTGAACCTATAGTTGGGATGTACATCGAGGGAAAGTCTTTACCTACAAAACTATTCACTACCGAGGTTTTACCAACGCCCCAAAGTCCTACGATAGTGAGTTTGATGTTTATCTCAGAGATAATCATAAATGCTCAATTGATAATAAATATTCAATTTAAAAATTTAATAGAATTTATTAGAATATAACAAGAGATTTATTTAAATATGCTCTATCTAAAAATGCTCACTTATTATTTTTTACTGAAAATTTCTTAATAGCATAAACAATTCGTTGAAATGCTGTAATATTAGTCCCAATTGCAAGAAAAACCATGGTCCACCAAATAGCGGTGGGAAACCAGATTTGCAAAATTGATCCTATTAAAATAATTGGGACTCGATCCGTTCTCTCCAATAATCCCACACCGTATAAGTTTGGTACGCCTAATGCTTCAATTTTAGCTCTGGTATAAGAAGTTAAAAAAGCACCAGCAAGTGTTAAAAGCCCTATATACACCTCAGTATAGCCTCCAAGTATAATTCCAAAAAAAATAATGAAATCTCCAATTCGGTCTAATGTAGAATCTAGAAACGCCCCTAGCGTTGTAGGTCCTTGAAGTCGGGCAATTACACCATCTAGCTGGTCAAAAAACTCGACAAGAAATAAACAAATTATAATAAAAATTACATTTTGGAAAATAAATCCAAAAAAAGTTAATATTGAGAAAAAAAGACCAAATATCGTTATTACATTTGCCGGTATTTTGGTTAACTTTTTACCGAGAGGGAGTAATAATTTTTCTGAGAATTTCTTAACTCGTAATAACATCTTGT
>JAUWNA010000353.1 GCA_030612905.1 Promethearchaeota archaeon | reverse complement strand
ATGAATAAATCTGAAAAAAAAAAGAGTAATCGAATAGAAATAAAAAAAGAAAAATTAATCTTTTCTTATCTATTGATCATCATTAGCATTTTCGGGATTTTTTTTTATACATTCATTATTGTTGATGGATTTAGTTTCCTCGTATCCATTAGTTTTTTGATTTTAGGAGTAAGTTCAATAATTATCCATTTAAAGGGGAAATTAATCAGTCTTAAAATAAGAAACGATGGATCTCTTTATCTTATAACTTCAATCCTTGGATATTTGTTAGGTGTGCTTCTTTTTTTAACCTTCATCGTAAACCCATATGAAAGTTCATTAAAGTTAATCATTAGCTTGGGATGGTCTGTGAATTCAGTATATTGTACGCTTATTTATATCAAACTTCGGGAAATTTAGCCATGATAAGCAAATTAATTAGATGTAGAAATGAATTTATGTAAAAAAAGGTTTGATTAATAATTTAAACTATTTTTTTCTCTTAGCTTTCTTTGAACGCTCTTTCTCTCAATTTTCTTCTAAATATTTTTCCTACAGTAGTTCTTGGTAAAACATTTATAAACTCAATTTGGCGAGGATATTTGTATCCTGCTAATCGTTCTTTAGCCCATTCAAGAATATCTCGTTCAGTGACTTTTCCGTCTTTGTATTCTGGTTTTAACACCACATATGCTTTAATTGTTTCGCCGATGTTTGGGTCTGGAGCAGATACAACGCCAGCTTCTAAAATAGCAGGGTGTTCGTACAATTTTTCTTCGACTTCTCGAGGCATAACCTTGTATCCTTTATATTTAATGATATCTTTAGTACGACCTTCGATATAGAAATATCCTTGTTCATCCATTCTTGCGAGGTCTCCTGTCCTTAACCAACCATCGACTATCGTTTTATTTGTTTCCTCGGGGCTTTTCCAGTATCCCTTCATTACTTGAGGTCCCTTTATTAATAATTCTCCAATCTCGTTTGGTTTAAGTTCTTCTAAGGTTTCGGCATTAACAATTTTAGCGTCTGTATCAATGATGGGTACGCCTATGCTTTCTGATCGAATTTCAGGCATCCACTTAGCTGCCAAATGTGTAATAGGCGATGTTTCAGTTAAACCAAAACCTTGACCTACTTTGGTACCAACAATTTTTTCCCATTTTTTCGCCAACTCAGGGGCTAAAGCGGCCGAACCAGAATTTGCCTCTTCGAGGCTGGAAAGGTCTCGTTCTGTAA
Source organism: Promethearchaeota archaeon (assembly GCA_030612905.1). GTDB lineage: Archaea > Asgardarchaeota > Lokiarchaeia > Sigyniarchaeales > SOKP01 > SOKP01. The sequence goes on along the minus strand of JAUWNA010000353.1, from coordinate 2,119 downwards.
AATCAGGGGAGTTAATTAACATTTGATACATAACTGGAACTCCAATATAATTAGTAACTCGATAATATTCAATAGCTTCTAGAATTTCAGAGGCGTTGAAAGAGGGAAACATTACAAGCATGGCCGCTCCAAAAGATGCAGCAATCAAAACTAGGAATCCGAAAGAATGACATAAAGGAATGACTGATAAATTAACAGTTTTACCGAAAGAGCTTTCATTTTCTTCAGTTTCTCCTGCCATTAATAGAGTTGAAAGCGCGCAAGAAACAAAATTAGTATGAGTTAACATTACCCCTTTTGGTAATCCCGTTGTACCACCTGTAAACAATAAAGCTGCTAGATCGTTTGAAGGGTCAATCTCTATGTCTGGCTTGACTGGGGCTACACCTTCTATAAATTCCTCAAAAGTTATAGTACCTTCTTTAGCTGTTTCCGCTTGTAGCATTATTACATTTTCTAAATTTATTTTCTTTTGAACCTTTTTTATCGTTCTATAGTTCCCTTTATGCACAAATACGGTATTCATATTGCCAGATTCCTTAACTATGTGAGCTACATCGCTTTCTTTAAGTAATGGATTGATTGGTACTACTATAGCTCCTGTTTCCATTATACCCAGAACGCAAAACAAAAATTCAGGACAATTACCTGTCATAATCCCAACTTGATCCCCCTTCTTAACACCTAATTGTACCAAGGCGTTCGCTAATCTGTCAGCAATATAGATTAATTCGCGATATGTGTATTTTTTATCAGTTGCTTTGTGATAAACACAAACATTGTTAGGAAATTCTTTAGCCGCCAATCTAATAAATTCATGAACCGGTATAGGATCAAATTTTATCGATTTTGGAATATTAGGCTCCCTAAACTGTAACCATGGACGATCGTGTTTTTCGAGATACGGAGATTCATTTTCATAATCGTAAATTGGTTCCCAATCTGAATAATCCTTCATTTTAATCACAAAATTAATTTTAATAGAATTGTATAGTAAACAATTTTCTTCTAAGGATATAAAAATCTATTTGTTTAATAGAAAAAAAATCTTCAAAAATAATTAGAATAATTAAAAAAATATTAATTATTTAAAAAGTTTAGAATTATCTCGTTAACTTCCGACGCTCTTGAAAGCGTCATAAAATGACCTGCTTCATTTATAACTTTTAATTCGCTGTTAGGGATTCTTTTACGCATTTCAGTCATAACTGATACGGGCGTTTGCCGATCGTGGGAGGCTGCTATTAGAAGCGTTTTATTTTTTATTCCATGTAATCTTTCTAGAGTATAATGCGTTTTCATAGCCTCTGCTTGATTTATTACGTCTTGGGACCTTGATGGATTAATTGTGCTTTCTCTGATTAAATCTTCCATAGAAAAGATATTAAAAAACTTCTTGCTTGGATTAGCCTCCATCTCTTTTCTGAACTTTACATGAAAGACCCAACGCGATTTTTGCTTAAATGCCTTTTGTGGATTGCTTTTAATCGTCTCAATCTCTTCAAGGCGTCCTATTTTAGGAATCTCGACCCAATCTGTATCAGTTCGTCCGAAATTAGTAGCGATCAAGATTAATTTATCGACTTTATCGGGGTATTTTAATACAAAATGTTGAGCAATCATTCCGCCAAAAGAACGACCTATTAAATGGGCTTTTTCGACGCCAATAAAATCCATTAAGCCTTTCACATCTTCTGCTAACATATTCATGGTGTATGGAATATTTGGTCGATCTGATTCTCCAGTTCCTCGGAGGTCAAATGTAATGGTTTTGAATTTTTTACTTATGTCTACTACTTGAGTTCTCCATATTTCTTTTTTTGCGCCATAACCGTGAATAAAGATTACTGGAAAACCAGTTCCGTAAATAAGATAAGACAGTTTTAAACCGTTGATCTTTGCGAAGCTCATAATTTTTAAATATCTATTTCTTAATATATGTTTTAGTATTAAAATTTAAAATAAAAAAAAAAAGAACTAAAGTTTAATTACTGCGAGTTTTCTCTCGTTTTTCATTGTGTAATTCTTCTAGCTTAACTTTGATTTCTTCATACTTTTCTTTTGTTAGTGGGAATTTTCTAATTGCTATTAATCCTATTATTAACGCAACAGCGGGAAA
>JAUWNA010000072.1 GCA_030612905.1 Promethearchaeota archaeon | reverse complement strand
TGCCCAAGAAGCATTGAATAAGGATAAATACGCTGTAGTTTTTATCCAATCAAATGAAACGTCCACAGGAGTTTATAACCCAATTAATGAAGTAATCCCAGTTATTAAAGATTTTGGCGCTTTAGTATGCGTTGACGCAACTTCATCAATGGCCGGAATTAAGATTGAGGTTGATAAATTAGGAATCGATGTGTGTTTGGCTTCAGTTCAAAAATCTTTTACGATACCACCAGGATTGGCTTTGTGTTCAATATCTAAAGCAGCAATCGAAAAAACATCTCAGGTTAAAAACAGAGGTTTTTACTTTGACTTTCTTGATTTAGTCAAAAGATCTGAAAAACATCAAACGCCAACAACGCCACCAATACCTCAAATTAGAGCTTTAGCGGCTCAGTTGGATTATATCCTGAATCACGAAGGATTAGAAAAAAGATTTGAAAGACACGAACGATTAGGAAAACGTACTAGAATGTGGGCACGAGATATTAATTTTGAGATGTTTCCAGAGAAAGGATACGAGTCTAATACAGTTTCTACTATGAATAATTCGTTGGATATCGACATTGGGAAGATGGTCTCAACATTACTAGGAAAAGGTTATCGAATTGTTAACGGTTATGGAGATTTGAAGAATAAGACCTTCCGGATTGGCCATATGGGTGAAGTGACAGTAAAAGATCTCGAAAACATGTTAAAGGTCTTAACAGATATCGTTTCTGATTTAAGATTGAACCAGTGAAAGGCTTTCATTCATTTATAAAATTACCCAATTTTTTATTTTTTTGAATAATTTCTGAGAGCAAAAGTAAAAGAGGATAACCAAAAAATGGAAAACAAAAAAGAATTTAAAACTCTTATTTTAGAAATAATAATTGTTGAAGTTATATCGTTACCACTTTTCATTATATTCTTGTTACTCTGGTTGTCAAATATGTTTTCTCTTTTCTTTTTTATTCCTTTAGGTATTCTGGTATTGTTTAGTGTATTAAACATACTTCTGATTACGAATAAGATTTCGATAATTAAGTTAAAATCGAGACAGAATATCGAATAGTACAATTAATTACGATATTTAAAGGGATATAATTAAATCAGCAAAAATTCTTTTATACATTAGTTTACTAGAAATATTATTCTATTAGTGAAAATCATAAGTAGTGAATTGTATGAAAATATTGATAAGTGATAAACTTGACTCCTCCGGAGTGAAAATATTTCAAGATAACGGTTTTGAAGTAGTGAAAAATTTTAAAATAACTAACGATGAATTAAAAGAAGAGATTGGAAATTACGACGGAATCGTTATACGTTCTCGAACTAAACTAACAGCGGAAGTACTAGAAAGAGCGAAAAACCTTAAAGTTATTGGAAGAGCTGGAGTAGGATTGGATAATGTCGATAGGAAAAAAGCTGCGGAGTTAAACATTGAAGTTTTGAACACACCAGAAGCGCCTTCAGTTTCAGTAGCAGAATTAGCCCTTGGATTAATGTTTACATTAGCTAGGCATATCTCAAACGCTGACCGAACGATGCATTGTGGAGAATGGAATAAAAGCCAGTATTTGGGCTACACTTTGAAAGGTAAGAAATTAGGTTTAATCGGATTTGGAAACATAGCTAAACAATTAGCGAAGAAAGCTTTGGCGTTAGAAATGGAAGTTGGCGTTTATTCTAGATTTAGTAAAGGCCCTAAAGCTATAGAAGAAGCCAAAAACATGGGGTGCAAATTATATTCGTCTATTGACGAACTACTCCAAGATGCTCAAATTATATCCTTACATCTCCCCGCTACACCTCAAACAGAAAATACTATCAATGAAAAAAACCTAAAATTAATGAAAACAAATTCTATCATAATTAACACCGCTAGAGGCCCTCTCATAGACGAAAAAGCTTTATTAAAAGCCTTAGCAAACGAAGAAATTAGTGGAGCTGCGTTAGATGTTTACAGGAAAGAACCGCTGAAAGATATGGAGTTATGTAATTTCAAGGGGAATTTAATTCTTACGCCTCATATAGGAGCTCAGACCATAGAAACACAGATACACGCAGCTAGTAAAATCGCCGAAAAAATGTCAGATTTCTTAAAAAAATTATAATCATAAGATGATACATCAGTTTTGTGGGGACAATATCAACATAACCACAACATTTTTACTCTATTCCAGCATAATTCTTGAAACCAAGGTATAGAAATAACAAAAAACACACAATTAATATGAAGATAATAAAAAAATAAAAGCTTTGAAAATTAAAATTTATTCAATTTACTTTATTTATTTTCTTTATTTATGATAAATACTTTTTTTTTAGATTTTTACTTCTAATTATTGCAAAAATAGTTACTATCAATCCGTTAAATAAAACTAAAACGATCCCAATAATTGGAAACACTAACCCTAATTCTGAAACATTGAAAATAGAAGTATTAGTTAAAAAAAAAAGACATAAAAAAATAAAAAATAGATTTCCACTGATAATTCCTGTTAATAAATTTAATTCAATTTTTTCCATTTCTGCCTTATTATTCAAAATAGTATGTACCAAGATGGAAAATAAAAATATTCCATATGAATAAAATGTAAAGAAAAAAATACTGCTTAATAATGATAATATCTGTCCGTTATTGTGATATATTACTGCTAAGGGAATTAAAATTGAAAAAATTATAATTATAACAATTAAAGCCCTTTTCAAAATTATATTTTCCATCTAATTTCACTATTTATTAGTTACGCATATCAAAATTAAATATCTTATTAAGAATTATTAGAATTAAATCAAATAGATAATATCTTTTTTTTCGAATATTTTAATTTTTAGAAATTTTCACGACCGTAGAAAAGTATGCTCCTGAATTTCCTGACTCCTCAGGTTTATCTGGAGTGAAGATATTAACATTCTTATGTTCATTGTTAACAAAAGGCGATCCAGAATAAATTAAAGCTGTGCCCGGTTTTAAAGCGATATTTTGATCTAAGATATATCTCGCTTTACTAAACTTGTTAGAAACTAGTACTTCTTGTGGAGACTTTATTCCGAGTGATTCAATATCAAAGGGATTTAGGAATATTTTACGAAAGATTTCCTTGTAACCTTCATGAATTTCGCCGAATTGGGAGTGTATAAAATATTTGTGAGATGGCGAGAGTAAATAAAATTCATTCTTATTTCGCCGTAGCAAAACATCTGATTTTTGGTCAAATAAACCAATATGGGAGCCATGGATTTGAATTTTACCATTAGTGGTTGGAAAGTTTAAATCGTTAAAAGGGATATCATTAGTCCCGAACGGAATGTGATACCCATTGTCTCCTAAATTTCGTTGAATCTCCTCAGGTAGTAATCCAACACATTGTTCAACAATTTCTTCTTGACTTTCTTGAAGAAGCCTATCATCAGGCCATCCAATTCTTTTAGCTAATAATTGGAAAAACTCATAATTCGATAAACAATCCGAATATGGACAAGGTCCTCCTTGATTTATAGATATCCCGGGTATAAAGTAAGGTGTGATTAAATCATCGCATTCGAGGTCAAATTTTGCGGGGATAACAATATCTGCAAATTTTGTCGTCTTATTTAAAAACATGTCTAATACTACTGTATACAAATCATCTCTGGATAATGATTTTCTAAGAATGTTCTGATTAGGGAGAGAACTAGCTGGATTAAAATTGTAGATAAATAACATTTTAAAATTATTTGAGCTTAAGGAGGTTCCGAGGTTTACAAGCGGAATAGTCTCATATGGTGCGTATGTTTTTGGTATAGTAATATAATCAATAAGTGGATTCAGAAATTCTTTATTAAAGTCACTCTGAGAAAATAAAAAACCTGTTCCTGGTTTGCCAAAATTTCCAAGAAGGATTTGAATTAGTGCTATTGTATTTAGAAGTTTTCCGCCATAAAAATACTTCTGGGGTCCAAATCCCACGATAAAAAGAGTTTTATGGATATATTTAAGGAGTAGATTTATGAATTCTTGTAGAATTTTACGATCTAAGCCTGTTTGGCGATATATTTTATTTTCATCAATTTTTTCAACTTCTGTAAAAAGGGTCTTGTAGTTGTCAACATGTTGATCGATAAAATCTTTATCGTATTTTTCAGATGTTATAATTTTATTCAAAATTATTTTGACTATCAGGTGGTCGGTACCAGGGAAAGGTTGTACAAATGTTTTCGCGTTTTCTACTAATTGAGTCTTAATAGGATTCACTACAACAACAACTGAGCCATTTTTAATTGCTTTTTTAACCAAGAAGTAGGCGTGATTATTTCGATCAGATAGATTACTTCCCCACACGACAATTAAGCGATTATTGGGATTTGTAATTTGGAAAGTATTTGTAGTAGAATATGTACCAAACAATTCTTCTAAAGCGGAACATCCTCCTTCATTACATATGCCCTTATTTGTAATTGTGGCACCGAGTTTACCGAAGAATCTAATAGGTGCGTATTTTGAGATTAAACCGTTGTTTCCTGCATAGTAAGCCGCTATGATAGATGAGGTGCTAAATTCATTTTTGACTTTTAGTAATTTGTCAGCAATTAGGTTTAATGCATTTTCAAGAGTAGTCGATTTAAAGGAATTACTACCTTTAGGACCCGTCCGAATTAATGCAGTTTTTATTCTTTGAGGATGGTACAGTAATCTTTCTCTCTGATTTAATTTCGCGCATAAAAATCCATTGGTGAAAGGGTGGTCTTTTAAAGGTTTAGCAATTAGGAATTTCCTCTCAGGAGCTTGGTCGTTCCATTCTCCCATAAATACACATGAACCATAGCAATCTTTGGAGCAAGTTCCATATCTTTTTATAAGTCCTATCTTTTTTCCCAATCTTCTAAACTCCAAATTTAAATGAAATTTTTATTTTTCAGCCAAATCGTGAAGAACTAACCCAGACAGAAGCTTAGGATCAAACCACGTAGATTTCGGTGGCATCACACTCCCTGCATCAGAAATAGCCTCCAAGTCCCTTATATCTACGGGATATAAGTTGAAAAAAATATCATTTCCTTTTTCTGATACATATTTTTCCATGCTATTTGGATCTTTAATACCTCCTACAAAAAAGATGTTTTCGTCAGATCGAATGTCGTAAATTCCTAGAATAGGACCTAAAACTTTATCTTGGAGTATAGTAACATCTAAGCTATCTCGTTTTGAGCGAAACTTTTTTTCTTTTACTATTAAATTGTACCAATTTCCTTTGATACACATAGCGAGTTGATGTTTTTTTTTCGGATTAAAGGCTTTTTTGACTTGTTTAATCTTATAAATTTCTTCCATTTTTTTTAAAAATTCATCTACATTATCTGGCAACCTTTTTATTACACGGTTGTAAGGTAAAATCAAGACTTGATCGTCTGAAGCCACATAAGACAATAAATATTGCCACGGAGCATTGGGTCTATCAGTTTCAGTGACTTTTCTCAACTGAGTTTTTCGGTATTCAGCTGCGCTCGCTGCACGGTGATGTCCGTCTGCTATGTAGACTTTTTTATCTTTAAAGAGACTTGATAATTGATTAATAATATTTGGGTCTGTCTCTTGCCAAATTAAATGGTGATAACCGTATTTTTCAAAGTTAAATTTGGGTTTTTTTTGTTTAATTTGCTCTATTAATTTATTTATCTCACGATCGGCGCGAAAAACTGACCATACGAGACCAGCTGCGACATTAGTAGCTTCTATATGTTTAGTTCGATCTTGAAGAGGTTTTTCACGAGTGTGTTCGTGCTTTACTATATTGCCATCTTCGTAATCTTGAAGTGCGATACCCATAATTAACCCTTGTTGGCTAAATTGAGCGGACTCTTGACGATAAACATATATGCTTGGAGTTTCATTTTGCACAATAAGGTTAGTAGTTTTAAATTTTTCATAGGCGTTAGAAGCATTGTTATAAATTTCTTCGCCTTCACCATCGGGGAGTATAAGTTGAATTAATGAATTGGGGTTCTTTTTCAATTGATATTCTTCTTCTTTTCCAATAACATCATAAGGATTCGTACTAAATTCGCTTGGGTTAATTGGATTATAGGGTCGTATAGCTGAGATTCTAACCATAATAAGTAAAAAGTAATTAAATTTTAAATTTGTTTCCATTATTTTGTAGAGATCAAATCATAAAACCTTCAATTCGAAGTAAACTTCTTTTAAGATTTATTTGCCAATCTTCATTCATTTTTCCCATGAAACCTCCTATTTTTCCATCCTTTTTTATAACTCGATGGCATGGGATAATTAAAGGCAGTGGATTATTTCTTAGAACGCTTCCTACGGCTCTATACGCTTTAGAATTTATCTTTTTTGCTAGATCAGAGTAAGTGGTCGATTCACCGGGACTAATTTTTATAAGAGAGTTTATTACTTTTTGGGAAAAATCCGTTTTAAACTTACTTTTAAGATCTAACAAGACATCCATACTTTTAATCTCCTCGAATAAATCTATTTTATTACCCGTTAGATAATCGTTAATCATGTTTTCCAACTGATTCAGTATACTACATTCTTTAGCATCTTTTTGGTTAGATATTTCAAATTTATTTGATTTTATATACACCAAAATATCCGATTCGCTTCTAAAAAAGCTGATCTCAGTTAATTTGATTTTTTTCTGGTTTTTTAGATAATCATAAGATATAATTATAAACGGATCAATAACAATCGGTTTAAAATAAAATACAGAAATTTCAACTTACCCCCACATCTTTAAATATAACAATTTCAGTATAAGACATAAGATATATATCAATTCGATAAATATATAAATTGAATCTATTATCTCAATATTAGTATTTATTGGTCTTAATAGATAAATAATAATATAGTTTTTAATTATCAAAAAAATTTAAAAATGCTTCTAATTAAAGAATCGAGTAAAAAAAAATGCCTAAAGATTTAAAAAATGTAATAGATAATATCGAATCGAGCGAAAAAGAAAGCGCAATTCTCCTATCTAAAATGGATAGGTTAAAAGAAATGATAGATAAACAGAAGAGGGTTCTCACAGAGCATGAAGCTATTATTGAAGAACAAAAAATAAAAATAGCACGAATGTATGACATTCCTGAAGATGTCTTAGAACTAAAAGAGTTAGTTGGAACTCAAAGAGCAATGCTTAATCAAAGAGAAAAAGAGATTGAACTCGCAAAAGGCGAAGTTCTGGCTATTCTAAAAGAGTTAGAATTTATGAAGAAACAAAGCATCCCCACTCAACGAAAATTAGAGGAGGGCTTTGAAGTAATTGGAAATTTAAAAACAGAAATAGCGGAAAAAAAATCAGAACTTTTATTGAAAGAAGAAACTAATAAATCTTTACAAATTAAAGTACGAGAAATTCAAGCTTTTACTGATAAATTACAAGACGAGCAAGTTAAATTGTTGTCGGATATGGATCAAAAGTGGAAAAAAGAACTTGAGAAATTGAGATTGGATCATATAGAAGCGAAGAAGGATTTAGTTGGAAAAATTACCGATTTAGATACTTTTTTACTTGATTCTAAACTGATCTCTACTGAAGCTTCCTCAGAAGCTAAAGATTTAAAATCGCGGTTTCAAGAGATCCGCGATAGCCAGGAAAATATGATTAATAAATTAGAGGAAGCACTAGATAAAAAACGTGAAGCAGATGAAGAGGTCAGAAAACTTAATAAAGAAATGGAAGAACTTAGAATTTTCAAACAAAATAACGTTAAGAAGATTAACTATTACGATAAATTAACCGACTTGATGGAACACGAAGCACAGTTTAAAGCATTCTTAATAGTAGAACAAGTAGGTTCAATGGCATTAGATGATTTAAGAAATGCCTTAGGATCTCCTATCGTATTGGTAAAAAAATTGGTGCAAAATTTACAGAAAGTCGATCTGTTTGAAATTAACGATGCCGGTAAGATTTCTGTTAAAAAAATAGAATAACTCTAATTTATCAGAATTTTATCCTTATTTTTTATAAAATATTGAATTTAGATTTAACAAACCTTTATTAGAAGTATAGTTAGTGGTTTTTAAAAATTATAATTTGAGATTCAAATCCTTGCTAAATCTTTATATAAATCAGGTAAACGTTTCATAAAATTTCCATCTTGTACCTGATCGAGTATTTCTGCTGCTATCGTTTTTAAGATTTCTCGATATTTATT
>JAUWNA010000307.1 GCA_030612905.1 Promethearchaeota archaeon | reverse complement strand
TTTTTTATTATTTGTAAAATAAAACCTTTTTATGCTTCACTTATTCATATTTATCAGAATAACAATGGATTTATCTAATAATCTAAAAAACAAACTTGAAAGCCTTATATCTTTTTTAAAAACAAAAAAGATATTAGTTGCATTTTCTGGTGGAGTTGATAGTAGTTTACTTGCTTTTCTTTCAAATAAATACGCAAAAGAAACGCTACTTGTAACTGAGAAGTCAGTTCTTTATCCTGATGATGAAATTAAATTAACTAGCGAATATGCAAAAAAATACGGCATAACCCACTTGATAATCGAGCGCGATCCTTTAAAAGATGAAAATTTTAGGGTTAATCCTAAAAATCGGTGTTATATTTGTAAAACAGGTTTATATAAGGATATAATAAAAATCAAGGAAGAAAGGAATTTCGATTTAATATTAGATGGATCAAACATCGACGATCTTTCAGATTATAGACCCGGAATGCAAGCTTTGAAGGAATTAAATATTATTACTCCTTATATAGATTTCAAGATTAACAAACAAGAGATTAGAGAGATATGCAAATACTTTAACTTAGAAGTACAATCGAAACCTTCAATGGCGTGTTTTTCATCGCGTATACCCTACGATCAAGATATCAACGAGGAAAAATTAGATATGATTAGAGAGGCTGAAAAATTCTTGAGAAACTCATACAATTTAAATCAATTACGAGTTAGACTACACGAAGGAAAACTAGCACGAATTGAGCTGATGCCCGAAGACATTATGAAAGTAATGACCAATGAAAACATTAAAAAAATTAAAACTAAATTCAAACAATTAGGATTTTGCTACATTACGATTGATTTAGAAGGATTTAGGTCAGGATCACTAAACGAAGTTCTTACTCTTAACGAAGAAGACTAAATTATAAGGTATAAAGAAGCTTTAAACATTCATTATGATTGTTTTTCAATGTAATCAATAATTTTTTGTCTTTTTTTCAAAGCCTCTGTTGCTGCTTTTTCAATTTTCTTTTCCATTTCTAACTTCAATTCAGGAGTTTCTTCCCCTATTTCTTGTTTAATTTTTGTGTAAGCGGATTCCCGAAATCGAGGGAGAATTGATCTTTTTTCTTCTCCTTCGTAAATCATTGTAACCTGTTTAGAATTGTCTACATAGCCAATTTCAGCACACTTAATATTTATTTCAGCCAAATCAGTGATTATCTGTTCCGATATATTTCCAGAGCAGTAAATTAAAAGAGCATCTAATGATACTCCTAAATAATCGACCCTCACCTCATTCAGTAGCTTTAACACAACGGGATTAACGAGTTCTCGTACACGATCTTCATAAATTGTTACGCCTGATTTCGCTTCGTAGTTTATTTCATATAAATCTCCTCTAAGACCCCCGTTTGTAACATCACACATCGCCCTTATGTCTTTAAGATATTCTTTTTTTAGCAAGACATTGCAAGCCTCTAAGAATTTTATATTCATGGTTTCGTTAACTACATGATGATTTCCGGAGTATATTGCTGTTGTCGTTATAGTTCCACCTCCTGCGCCCTCTGTCATTAATATTTTATCGCCAACTTGGATATTGCGTCTTGCTAATAAGTTATTTCGAACGAGTCCGATGGCACTTATTCCTCCTACTAAGCGATCTCCAATAACCATATCCCCCCCTATTCTTAATGTAGAACCGGCAGTAATTGGTACATGTGAAAGCTCTGCTATTGCCGAAATTCCAGCCATAAAGTCAAACAGTTTTCCTACATCGGCGTCGTCTCCTAAATGGACATCAATCATAATGGAAATTGGTTCTGCTCCTTTGACCAATAGATCGCGTAAGCACGCCCGAGCAACGTGGAACCCGCAAATAAATGGAAAATCGCTGAGCCGGCTATGGATTCCCTCCATTTTAGAAACAATTATTAAATCCTCCGTTCCTTCAAATCCTTTAATATCCGATAGTTTAACAGCTCCAGCATCGTCTAAGGAACTAGGAGATAAAAATGGTTGTCGATTCGTTTCCGATAGTTCAGCTATCAATTTATGGACGAAAAAGTCCCCAGCACCTCTACACCCTACTCCTTGCTTTCCCACTGTCACATTGGCTTTATTAACGTCTAATAATTCTTTAATGAAAGGTTCTGAAATCTTTGATATATCGCTCTTCTTACATTCTATTAGAACAGCATTCGCAAGTGTATAAGCTGACTCTTTATTAATATCCTTAAAATCAACATATTCTTGAACTAACCTCTTAAGAATTTCTTCGTCAGATTTTTTTTGTTCTAATAATCTTCTTGTTAAACCTTCTAAGTCGCTCAAAACTCTACACCTATTAGATACTTTTAAAATTAGATTGATGTTAGATTTGAAATTTTATTTTTAAGAATGATAGCAATAATTACCAAAAAAATCTTTGCTCTTAAAACCGTCTACTTAGAAAAAAAAACATTTGATAAAATTATTTTAACTCTAAAATACTATCCATGAATTTCAATTTTTTCAATAGAAGCCGCTTTTTCAATGTTACTAAATAACCTGTCGAGCGAAAAAGGTTTGTTTTTAAAACTTATAACCCCTATCGAAAGCGCTGTCTCCTTAATTGAGCGATCAGCGCTTATAAAAATAACTTTTGGCTTTATATCGCTTGAGTTTTGGAAAATTTCTTTTGTTGCTTCTATTCCATTTTTAATAGGCATCCTGTGGTCCATTAAAATAATATCTGGTTTAGTAGAAAAACGGGTGTACATATTTACGGCCTCATCGCCATCTTTAGCGGAGCCAACGACATTATAACCTTTTAATTTTAAAGCTTTTTCATAAAGTAACCTTAGGGAGTGATCATCTTCAACGATAAATATGCTTATTATTGGAGTACACCTCAAACGCTAATTTAATTTATTTCAATATTTCTCAATAATTTTTTCTAACTAAAACTAAATGATTTAGTAAACCCTATAAAAAATATATAAAATATCTTTATAAAAACTTACTCAATATTTTTACATCATTGTCTAAGAAATACAAAACCACGATTACAAATAACAATATAAGATAACTTTTTTTATAATTGTTTGTTTGTGATAATAATACAAATTTAGATCCATTGTTTTATGCCTTTTAAGAAATTAAGTTAAAAGCATAACAATATATAAATAATGTTTAATTAAATTATTAAAATTTAAGATTTTGGTTTCATATTTCCTTAAATAAAAAACATCTATCGTTCTTTTGAGAGAAATTTTTTGGCTAATTAACTAAAACTAAAAGGTTTAAATAAGTAGAATCTTTTCTTTTAATTGGTAATAAAAACTTTACTAAAAAAAAAATGCCATTCCAACCACATCACCCTAAACACCCTAGACATCGTAGAATAAGTCAAAAAATAGGAACTCGACTCACAACATATCTAACTGAGTGCGAAAGCGGAGAGGAAGTTATCGTATTAAGTGTAAATGCTGGATATAGGGCAAAGATACGCCTTGCTAATTTAGGGATTGTACCTGGAGTAAAAATAAAAAAAATGAAAAATGCACCTTTTCGAGGACCAATAGAAATAAAAGTTAAAGGCTCATCCTTGGTTCTTGGTCGAGGTTTAGCATCTATGATAATAGTAAGTCGTAACAATTCTTGTACTTAATAATAGCGTTTTAAGATTAAATTGGTTTGTTTTTTATATAAATTTCTTAATAGGAATTCATTAAAAAAAGATGGGAAGTTT
>JAUWNA010000292.1 GCA_030612905.1 Promethearchaeota archaeon | reverse complement strand
TTGGATACTGTGCAAGAAAAAGGGGTGACCAAAATGATTTGGAAAACTTATTAATTCTATAATCTCCGCTAATAATATCAGCAGCTTTTTTAAAAACATCCCCTGCAGAATCAATAAAATAAAGAATATTTTTTCTTATTTGACTAATGGCTGATGACACCGTAGGTATCCCTAACTTAATTCCAACTGGTCCTTCCAGTGTTTTAATATACTTCAAAACTACATCAACTAATTCTTCATCAGATAAACCTGAAAGATATTCTTTGTTAAGCAAAGTCTTTTTTCTCTCTTTGGATTTCTGTTTTTCAAGTTCTGGGTATTTTCCTTCATCTTCATTTTCTTTACACCAATTTAAATAACCATCAAGTAATATTTTTAATTTTTCATCATAAAGCGTAAATGGATTTTCCATAATTTACTCCTTTTTCTTATTTTTCATGTTAAGAATTATCCTTTTAGCATATTTAAAACCAATACCTCTTCATTTCCTTAAGAAATTCTATATCATCAACCGGATACCCCGATTTAGATCCAATTACAGAATCAATTCCGCATTTTGGACAAAGAGCAGTCGGGCCATTTGAGGCATCTTTATCGCACCATCCTTTTATTTCAGCTGGTAAAAAAGTTCTTTTACAATAGAAGCATCCGCAAATATCGCTTTTAGAACTTTCTTCCTTATGTAAACTGCAATGTTTATGCGCTGCTTTTAGATATTTCGGTTTATATTTTATATGCTTGGCGCTCCCATGTCCTATGTGTTGCGAAAGAGATTCTTTACAATCATGTATTATTTCCCCCGAGTCTTTATTTATTATAATTTCTTTATATTTATCATCTTCTCTATCTATGTACATTTCCCTATGATTCCATTTTTTAGACTTCTTATGAAAATCGTCCCCAACTTTAAATTCTTTAATGGGTTTCTTAATACTTTTTATTTTCCCCTTTCCTTTTATTTGATCGCGAAATGTTAATTCTTCTTTAACTTGTAATATTATTTTTCTTTTTTTACTTCCACAATTAGGACAAATTCTATCTTTTTCTGACAATTTTTCTCCACAATTTTCACAATATATATCCACCGCTTACTCCTCTTTTAATTCAAAATAGGTACACCTTCCCTGCTTACCTAATTTAAAAGTAAAATATTAATTATCTAAGAAAATGGGATGTCCCTATTTATTACTATGTTTAACATATTGTAATTTCTTAAAATTTAATGAGAAACGAAAAAGTTACCGAATTATTGAGCTGGAAAAACCGTCTCCAGGGACATAACCTTATTAAAAAAACCCATTGATATCAATGTTTTTGTCAGCTATTTAAAAACTTATCGTTTGACTGGATTTCTAGTAAAAAGAGTTCTATATATAACAAAACTAACCCACACGCTTCTTTTGCTTTTTTAAGCTCGATTAACCTTCCAGAATCATGAGAGAATTCATTGAGCAATTCTGGCATTTTATTTAATATATGCTTAACTTCTGGTTTTTCAATTTTCTTGACATAATTAATAAGATTACCTAGAGTTAGTTGTGAGTAGTTTTCTTTTATTTTAATATCCCTATAACAACAAACGATTTTCAAAACAGATTCCATAATTCTTCTTGCCGTATTTACTTTTTCACAAATCAAATCATGCTCAGATTTATCAATATTATCTAAAGACTTGTTTATATTTGATAATCGTTTATGACACTCAATTATATTATATAAATATAGAAATTTCTTTGAATTGCTAGTAGATATGCCACAATTTTTTGGAATTAGTGCGAGTGAGTATATTGGAGTACATTGAAAATTAATTATCTCCCATTCGTTGTTATATTTTCTAATAACACGCTTTTCAAAAAAACTATCATCAAAAATTTCAAATTCCGACGTATTTGGTTTATAAAATGACTTTATTTCTTTTAGCGTTCTCGAAAAACCATTAATTAGGAAAATCGCAGAGTCTTCACCATCAAATGGCACTATGCTTTTTACAATAATTCCCAAAGAATATAAAGATGCTGGAAAGCAAGCTTGTCTTAACATTTTTTCCTCTTGTTTTTCTTCTGTTCCCCGATAATCATGCCAAACTAATGTTAATAACCCTTTATCCTTATCAAAATCAAAACTTTCTATTTTGTCCCAATTGTCAAGATCTAAAAAATCTAGAATTACCCCTCCATTTGTTTTTGATATTAGCAAATTAAAAAATTCTATAATTGTATCTTGATCGCTAATTTTTTCACTCCCAAATTTATTTATAAGTTCTTTGAAAATTTTGATTCCGTTTTTTATAGGATTCATAGAAATTCCTCTTGGACAGTTAACCAAGGTTAATCTGTTATTAATATTATTAAATTTTAATATAAAATGTTTATAATGTCTAATGTCAGGGACTGACCCAATTATTCTACTTATTATATCAGTCTATAACTCGTGTATAATTTCTATAAAATCACCGACAATTTCATCTCCAATTTTCCAATAATTTTTATAAGATTTTCCCCCATTCATCACTACTTCATAATCTAAATGTTTTCTTAATTTTATAATATTAGAATCAAAAAGATTTAACTTCTCTTTATTTAATAAAGGCTGTATCATAAATGATATTTCACTTATTTGTCTAAATAAAATATTCAATATTTCTTGACTATTATAAATATTTACAGGATCGCTTTTCTTTTCAATTCCCCATTTACTCTTTACTATATATATAATGTCTTTAAAATTTTTAATAATTATATTTTCAGCAACTTCTTTTTTCACCTACCTTTTTTCTGTAAAATAAGTAACTTCCTTACTGTTTATATAATTTTGTTTATAGTTCTTGAAAAAATTATTTATTGCTTCTTTATCTCTTACTTTGGATATATCAAACTCTTTTTTACCAATACCATTAATCGAAGCGCCTAAATGCCATATCTCTTTATCATCTAAAACAATATAACGATCATGATACTGATTTGATCTTCTTGCATTAATCTTTTTCCCTGATTTTCTTAGATCATTTAATAAATCTAAAAACAAATCTTGTATTTTTGATGTAATCAATGTAATTTTAATTTGTTTGTTGATACTATTGGTGTATTTAAAAATTACTTCGTCAAGATATGGATCGATAATCACAATTGAATCTTTCGCTTCTTTCATAATATCAAGAACCACTTCTTTTCCCTTAAAAGAATCGTCTTTAGAAAAATGGAATTGATCTCTGTTTAAAATTGAACTTGCTAAGAATTCAGGTTTATATTTTTTTAAAATCTCTCCAATAACAACATCACGCCAATAAATCAAATGTTGATAGTTTCGCCCACTCTTACTAATATATCTACCTGTTTCTTTTTCTTCTACCCACCAACCATTCCATTTAGCTAACAAACTTTCATATTTTCTATATGGAATAGAGTCTTTTGGTAATAAATTTCTTATTTCTTCTCTAATCCTTGATATAAATTCTCGTGCTTCATCAACTCTTAAAACTTCTTCATCTGCTAAAGAAATCTTATTTCCTAATTCTTTCTTTATATTTCCAAGGTTTCTTATAATCTCTTCATTATTCATATTCCAGCTCCTTTTATTAAATATTTCATTAAAAAACTAATCCAAAGGGAATGTCAGGGGACAATTTTTTCTCTATATAGTGCATCCCAATATATTATTTTCTAGTCATTGGTTTTCTATCTGCAACAGGGACCATTGTTCCCTGTTGCACTCAAAAAGAAAATGGGATGTGCTTGGGTTCAAGTTACAAATGCAACACTTAACTTTGGTATAATATGCCAAAAGAAAGGAGTTGCATATGGCTCATTGTTATCAGTTAAGTATTAATGAACGTGAAGAGATCAGTCTTGGATTAGCCCAAGGGTTCAGTAA
>JAUWNA010000256.1 GCA_030612905.1 Promethearchaeota archaeon | reverse complement strand
AATGAGTGATTAAAATGGAACGTAAATTAGTTTTAAAATGGTTATCAATTTTTAGCGTCGGTTTCTTTATACTTTCAATAGTAGAACTGCTTGATCTTATTATTTTTAGTACAGTAATTACTATGGATTTAGATGGTCAATTAACAATTTTTAACGTAATATTTCAATCAGGATTTATGTCTTTTCACGCACCACTTCTGTGGATAATTCTTCTGTGCATAATTTGCGCATTCATAGTCTTAGCACTTTCAATATACAGAGTTGCAAAGAAACAAATCATTGAAAATTATAATCTCGCAAAGTTTATGCTTCTTATTGGCTTGTTTTTTGTAATTGGTGGTTTTATTAAAATGAGCTTTATAGTAATTTTGGGTAACAACATAATTAGTACGGGTTTAACCACAATTACGTTTCAAAACGCGGTATATTCACCTTCGATTACATCTGTAATTGGAGCTATAATGTGGGTTTATTTTATTGTTGTTGTGTGCAGTTTTCTGATTTTGGGTATGGTGTTTGGCGGGATTGGACTTCAATGGATGCTCCTTATTCAAGATGAACAGAACTCTCAAGAATAATAGTAACTTACGGAAACCCTTATTTTTCTATCTTTTTTTGTAAAGAAAAAGAAAATAGGATAAAATAATAAAAGAAATAAAAGACTAAATTTTAAAACAAACCTAAGTTTCTTGTGATTTTCTCTCGGTTAGGATCTTGATTAATCTGTTTTTGCACAATCAAAAGGAGTTCTTCTTTACTTAATCCAATTTTTTCTAAAGTAAAATTAACTCCCGATTCATTGAATTTTCCTTCTCGAATCATCGGAGTTAGGCGCTTCAGAGTGATTAACCATTTTTTCCTAATGCTTGGGTCTTGACGGATCAATTCAGCGAATTGTAGGGCGTATGGAAGAGCCCCAAATCGATTTAAGTCGTAGAAAAGGGCAGCAGCGATAACATGGCAACTAGTCTTGAGAGTATTTGAGTTCCCTTTCTTTACTAAATTCTTGGATTCTATCAGCTGAATTATATCTTCTTCGATATAATCTATTACGTGATATGGCAAGATTATTCGAGGAATGGTGTGATTTTCAAAATAATCAGGCGTAAAGTAATGCTTTCTATCTTTATCCGTAAAAAGCTCTCGATTAATAAAGTTTGGCTTCCAATCGTGCTCTATTTCATGTTGTGGAATTTCGTAAAAATACCTCCTAATCTCATCGGGGGAATATCCAAATAGAATAATTTCAATTTCGCGTTTCACTGCCTCTCGTACAACTAAACTATGAACTAAATCGCCACAATTATCGCACAAATTTCTAGTTAAGGTCAACTCATTTGAGTCTTGATTCATAAATATCCATTGGTATAATCTTCTAAATGTTTCTTTCGCACCATCAATTACAATATGATCTACGCTTATTTTTTTAAGAGTATCTTTCATGTTTTCGAAAGCAGTTTCTGGGATAAACCCTGAATCAATAGTTACTGCGAGCGGATTAAACCCATAATCATGTACTATTGAGTATAAAAGGGCTGTCGAATCTTTCCCACCTGAATATCCCACAATACAATCGTATTTCTTCTCTCCTTGGCGCGAGTGCATAAGTTCAATAACGGAATTCCAATCCCTTAAGCCAGATTCCTTCATTTCGTCAGTTATTTGAGTTTTCCACCAATTTGTAGTTTTATAGGCTGGATCTTCACAGTAATTACAAATCCCTTCAGAATTTAACTCAATTCCAAAAGAACCATCAACTAAAATACAATTTTTGCAGATATATTGTTCGTGCATCATATAATTTCTCCTACAATCATAATTTACAAAGTTTATAGGATAATTTATTGAATGTATTTAAAGGAAAAATGTAAAAAAAAATAAAAAAAAGATAAAATAATTTAAGAGATCAAATTAAAGTTAATTTAATTTCTCTTTGATTTGCTTTGCCCTACTACGTAATGTGACCTCTGTGATCTTAGCAACCGAAGCCACGAGAGATTGAGTTTTTCTAATAGCTCCGTCTTTAGCTGCGATATATATACATGCCGCGGCTAAACCTTTCGGATCTTTCCCAGTTCGCGCTAACCCATTCTTAGATGAGGTTCTCAACATTTCTATAGCAACTTTTTGAATTTTCATGGGTAAGTCTAACTCGTTCCCAAATCGAAATACAAGCTTTTCTGCCGTAATGGGCTGATATCTTAAGCCTAATTCGGGTAAAATCTCACGGATAATCATTGAAAGACTTCTATGAACTGTTCTTCGCGGCGTAAGTGAAGCTTCACAGACTTCGTCTAATAATCGAGGGAAATCATGAACCCTTATCGCGGCGTATAAAGAACCTGCTATAAATCCATTAATAGATCTACCCATTGTTAGCTTTTTTTTTGCTACAATACTATAGATCTTCCACGCCGTTTCTGAAATATATTCAGGTATGTTCAATTTGGAAGTTAACATCTTCAACTTAGGTTTAGCTTCCCAGAAGTTCCTTTCAATCGATGAAATTAAAGAATTTTGAATTTTTGATAAGCGAGAGAATAAAGCTTGCTCTTTAGGGCCTATTGATTTACCTTTTGAGTCGGTCTTTGTGGTTGGAAGCATTGTTCGAGGGCCAAAATCCCTCCAACGGGGCTCAGTTCGTCTTCTATTCTGTATTTCTTCGACCGTATACGCCCTTCGCTCATTTCCTACATATGTTCGTTCTGCTATCATACCACAGTTAAGACATACTTTATTTCCGTCACGCTCTTCAATAAACGGATTATCACAACACTTAATACTACTTGTAGAGGACAAATTATCTTGATCCATATTCTGAGCTTTTATTAGATCACGGTAATTGCTATTCATATTATATCACACAAATTTATTGATAAAATTGCCATCTAACACAAAACACAAATTTTAATATAAAATTAGATCATGTTACGACTTTAATAATACTAATAATATCATAATATCCAAATCATAAATTTAAATCTTTGTCTTCAAAATTGTAGAAGTGATAATAGGGGAACGTAATGGGAAGTAGAATAATAGGTTTTCCTCATTTCATCGTCTTTTATTATTAATAAGGATAACATTTTAAAGTTTTAAAGTTAAAAAATAAAAATAAGATAAATTATTAAAAAAAAAAATATATTAAAAAAAAATTATAATAAATAATTTCTGTTAAATTATTCTAAAGTTGGTGTATATAATGGATTTTTACGAAGTTGTGAGAAAAAGAAGAAGTTACAGGGTATATAAACCCGAAATGCCTGAAGAAAAGAAAGTTAATCGTATTTTAGAAGCAGCCAGGTTAGCTCCAACTTGGGCAAATAAGCAAGGTATGCATTATATTGTTGTTAAAGACTCAGAAACTGTGAAGAAAATATGGCAGGCTATTGGGCAAGCGCAAAAGTTTGCTGCAGCCCCAATCTTTATCGTAGGCGTAATCTCTGAATCAGGATCAGGAGCAAATGCAAACGGTATAAAATATTTTCCATTAGATTGTGGAATTTGCTTCGAACATCTAATCTTAGCCGCAACGGCAGAAGGATTAGCCACTTGCTGGATTGGTTGGTTTGACGAAAATAAAATAAGAGACATCCTTGAAATACCAAAAAAGTACAGAGTTTTAGCTCTAACTCCATTAGGATATCCCGTGAAACCGAAGGGGGATGTCGAGGAGCGTAAACCTCTCAAAAAAATAGTGCATTACGACAAATTTTAATTATATTTTTAAAAATCTTTCTTTTTTTATGTGATTACTTTGGAAGTAAAGGTAATATAATTTCTAATTTTATCTTAGTTATGAGAATTGTAAGAATCGATGTTAATTCTAATAAAATTGATTACGAAGAAATAACTAGCGATTCAAAATATCTTCTTCTAGGAGGTCGTGGATTGACATCTCAAATCGTTCACGACGAAGTTCCACCGAATTGCGACCCATTAGGATCAGAAAACAAGCTTATTTTAGCTAATGGTACACTTACTGGAAGTCCATTCCCAAATTCCGCCCGTACCTCAGCAGGAAGTAAGAGTCCTCTAACAAATGGTATTAAAGAAGCAAATGTCGGAGGCAGGGGCGCTATGATGCTCGCTAGACATGGAATAAGGGCGTTAGTTTTGCAAAATTATTCTCCAAAACTAAAAATCGTATTGATTACCGACGATGGAATTGAATTACTACAATGTAACGAACATAAAGGATTAGGAAACTACGAGCTTCATC
>JAUWNA010000518.1 GCA_030612905.1 Promethearchaeota archaeon | reverse complement strand
AGAAGATATAGCGCTTGAAGTCGGGATTAAACCTAAGGATGTGCTTCGAGTCCTAATCGATTTGCGCCAAAAAGGAGTTATTAGTTATCGTTTTAATTCTGAAACTGGCGAGATTATCCTTGGAGAGAATGTCGTTTACGCTCCTGTTGATAATTACATAGCCCCACCTAAGAATCTTGCAGAACCCTTATCAACAGAGGGAAAGAGTTATTGCGTTTATTGTGGTCAGCAACTTCGAAAAGGATCCTTATTCTGTGAGAACTGCGGGTCCAAAATTTAATTTAAATAATTTTTACTTCAAAAAATAATTTTTTTAATTTTTCTTTTTACTAAACTTATTTGATTTTAAATCTCAATACATTGTTTCTTTATTTCGACAGCTTTTGCAGATTAATTCTATGTAATTACAAGATTCTCTCAAGAATAATTTGTGATGTTTTAGTTCGCATTTATAACACTCCTTCTTTCGATAAAAGAAATTAGGAATAAAATGTTCATAAGATATTATTTTTAGACTATTCATAGGGAGTTAAATATCAAAATTCTTTTTAAGTCCAACCACGGTAGAGATTTTTCGTTTGTAAATTACTTAATTGCGTTGTAGTAAAAGATTTATTATTACGTTCTATTTACTAAGATAAGGATGATCAAAAAATTTTATTGAGAAAATAGAAGGTAGCGTAATGAATCGACAAAATCACGGTGAAAATAACAAAGCACTGATAGAATTTCAAAATGTATCAAAAAGTTATAAGAATACTTTAGCTTTAGATAATATTTCTTTCGCTATAAACAAAGGAGATGTGTTTGGATATATTGGACCTAACGGAGCGGGAAAAACTACCACAATTAAGATTCTAGTAGGACTAATAAGAAATTATATTGGAGATGTGTATATCGCAGGGAAAAATATATCTAAATCTCGCCAAGAGATATATAAAATACTTGGTTATCACCCACAAGAAGCGGGTTTTCAACGGTGGCGGACTATTAATCACGCTCTAAGAACTTTTGGGCGTTTATCGGGCTTAGAATCGCCTCGTCTTGAAACTAAAATTCAGGAAGTATTAGAATTTGTTAACTTACAAGATGTAAGGTATAAGAAGATCATTCATTTATCGGGAGGAATGATTCAGAAATTAAGATTAGCTCAAGCGCTTCTAAACGACCCTCAAATATTAGTGTTAGACGAACCCTTATCGGGCTTAGATCCGAGTAGTAGGTATCAAGTAAAAAACCTAATAAAAAATCTTAGCAAAAAGGGAATTACAATCTTATTTTCCTCTCACATCTTAACTGACATTCAAGATATTGCAAATATGATCGGTATAGTGAATAAAGGCAGAATTATTAAAATTGGTTCTCCTGATGAACTACAAAGTGAGTTCCACATAGGTAACATTATCGAAATAGTATATATTCAAGGAGGAGACCCTTGTCCAAATTTAGAGGATATAGAAGGAATCGAAAGAATCGAAATAGGCGCTTCTAATAAACAATTTGCTCATTTAAAAGGAGAAGCTGATATAGACGATACAATTAACGGGATACTTAGAAAAATAACAGAACACAAATCTAAAATGCGCAATTTTAGAATTCTAACGCCAAGTTTAGAGGAAGTCTATTTAAAATATATTGAGGGTGATGTTAGATGAGTTTAAAGATTTTATTCTTAGACGAATTGAAAGGATTCTATAAATCAAAAGTTATGATTATTTTGTGGGTAGGAATGCCCTTATTATCATTGTTGTTCAATTTTATCGTCCCAGACACCGAAGGCATTCCAATCTCTTCCATAGTTGCGATAATATTCTCTAGCATTGGTGGAATGCTTGCTTCTGCTATGTTGAGTACATCTATTGCTAGTGAAAAAGTACGGCATGTTTACGATTTGTTTTTAATTCGACCAGTTAGACGTACAAATATACTTTTAGCGAAATTTTTTGCCGTGTATTTGTGTTTAATTATTGCTACAAGCATCTCTCTTGCTATCGGGCTTATTATTGATCAATTAACTATAGGAAATCTTCCTGAATTTGTTATAGATCAAACAATAGAGTCGCTATCGATAAGTTTAGCAGCTATGGCAATCTCTTGTTCTATTGGAATATTTTTTGGCGTAATGGTTTCATCTGTTCCGGTAGCAGCAATATTGTCAGTCTATTTAGG
>JAUWNA010000039.1 GCA_030612905.1 Promethearchaeota archaeon | reverse complement strand
ACAAGTCCAATAAAGAATGAGGGTATCATTATCAATAAATTAATACTTGTTAATATCGGCAGAATTTTAATTTTGTTTTTTGCATTTAATAATGGTACAAAGATATTTCCTAAAACTGTAAAAATAATCGATATTAAGTATAATTTAACGATTGTTGAATAGATTAAGTATGATTCTCCATAAACAAATATTAGAAAAAAATCAGCTAAAATGTATAAACCCCCTGAAATTAATAACATCAAAAATAAAGAATACTTAAAGGTCATGTTATATATTTGAACAATTTGGGTGTGTTCATTTTTAACATCTAAACTGGAAAAGGATGTGATTAATGGGTTGGAAAAAGAGGATGCAGCAGTTAGAGATATATGAGAATAATATTTTGAGATAGTAAAACCAGTTATTGTACTTAAGGGTTCATACCCACTTATTATAGGAATCTGAAGTTGTTTCCAAGTTTCATTTAAGAATACACTAATGCTTAAAGGAGTTCCATATTTTGTGAATTTTGAAAGAACCTTTTTAAAAGAGTCTTTTGGTTCTTCAGTAGGTTTAATATTTAAATAAATTTTAATGAAAATTAGACAGCTAATTAAAAATGGAATTAAGTATGATAATAAATTTATTAACGCAATTAATTCAAGATTAGTTTTTCCAGATATTAAACATATTATAAGAGCCGAAATATAAAAAGAAAATTTTATTATAGTTAAGAGTAAGATTAGTTTATATTTAAAAAAACCTTGGTAGATAGAATCTAATAAGGTACTTAAGCCATTTATAAGAATAAGTGGTGATAAAAGGAATAAAAGGTGAGTGTAACCTAATAAATATGGAGTAAAAAGGGGTTCCAATATAAAAAATATAATAATACTTATGAAGAAAATAACTAATGCAAATATTGTTTTAAGATAAAATCCTGCTTTTATCATCCTTTTTAATTTATTATTTTGATTCAAAGCAATATATCTTGGAATATAATAATTTAATGAAAAAGTTAGAGCTGGAGGAAAAAAAGATAATATTAACGAAACAATACTAATATATGACATTGCTAAAAGCAAAAAACCCCATGATTCTTGCGAAATTAATCTCGCCATTAGAAAAGAAATAATTATTTGAAAGACAAAAATTCCATAACTGTTGAATAAAGAGTAGAATGCACTTTTAGCAAATTTTCTATGATCTTTGCTAATAATTCCGACTTTCTCAGAATCTTTCATATTCCTCATCCATTATCCTTAAGTAAAAGAAATTATTCAATCGTTATGAACAGTTTATTAAAGTAAAAATAACATGTAATTAAACAATTCTTATTATATGTCTTGATTAGGTTCAATAAAAAAGGTATTTTTAATAAATTTTATCAGAAGTAGTTAATTCATTTAATTGTAATGGAAAAAGTTATTTTCTTAGCTTTGGATGGACTCAGTTGGAATATGATTGATGAGCTCCTTGCTGTCAAACAACTTAAAAATTTTCGAAAAATCATCGATACGGGGGTTTCCACTGTTTTGAGAGCAGAAGGGTTTTTAAGTTCTCCGAAAATTTTCTGCTCTATTTTTACCGGAAAAAAAGTAGAAAAGCATGGAATAAGAGATTTTTATTCTAAAGAAGAAGATTTAAAAACTGATCAAATATGGGATTTATTACACGAAAAAGGCTTCAGAATCGGCGTTTATAGACCGTTGAGTGTTTGGTCTGCTAAAAAATTTGACGGTTTTTGCATACCTAACCCCTTACTTTTAGAGAAAAGTACTTATCCTCAAAGCCTAAATTTTATTGGTGAATTAGATATAAAAGCACGATCAGAGAAGTATTCGATATCTTTTATGGTTAAACTTTTTTGGAAACTTGTGAGATTTGGTTTCCCACTAATGCAGCTTGTTAAAATAATAAAAAGAGGTTTTTTATTAGTTTTTAAAAGAGGTTTGGAAGAGAGGATGCATCTTTTAAAAGAAACAGAATTAATAATTCATACAAATTTATATTACAAATTATTAAAAAAATATTCCTTGGATTTTTCTGTATTTTTTGATTATTCGTTTGATACCCTTGGTCATATATATTGGAGAAAAAAAGGGGATGAATCGAAATATTCTGAGGTTGTTCCTAATACGTATAGAATTATCGATAAATTCGTGGGGAAGGTGAATAGCTATGCTAAGAAGAACAACTTTCATTTGATTATCTGCTCTGATCATGGATTTGAAATAAAGGAAAAAAAAAATCAAAGAAGTTATCGAGCGATCAATATTTTAAATCTATTAAGAGAACTTGGTTTTTATTACGACGTTTACGGTATCTACATGACGGAAAGCGTAATTTTTCGTTTAAGGCCTGACTCACTAGGTTCGCTAAGAGATTTCGAATACGCAATTGAGGCGATTAGATGCGAAGGAGTTGAACTTTTTACAATCAAATCTTACGAAAAGAAGTTAATAATTAGAATAAACGATGTTTTTGGAGATAATAAAAGTTTAAAAGTTAATTTACCAAATAAGAAAACCGTGAGTTTAGAGTCTATCATCGATTTTAACCCCGGACACACGGGTTCGCATTCTGAGGACAACGGTGTTTTTATATTTAATGGACCTCACATTAAAGAGGGGTTTAGAATTAAGGAAATAACCCCATACGACGTTACACCAACGATTTTAGCGTTATGTAGCCAACCAATACCTTCTGACATTGACGGAAGAGTTCTAAAAGAAGTATTTAAAGAAAAAACAGAAGTTATTTGAAAATCTTATATATTGGTCTACTTCTTCCGTCAGATTGTTTATTAATTAGTTCAAATTTATTCAAACACGAATTTTTAATTATAAACCTGACAAACTGTTCGTTATCGTAGTTCACGTAGGCGTTGCGCATTATATTCTCGCTAGGATCGTGTGGTTGGAAATACATCGTCTTTAATTTCAAACGGCCTAAAAATGCAATTAGATTCTGATAGAGTTCTTTTTCCCTTAAGAAGTGATGAAATATGTTGAGAGCAAGTACGATATCAAAATCGAGTTTTTCTTTCAAATCAAAAATCGATTTGTTAATTATTTTGAATTTTTTTCCTTCAATATCTCTTAATTTCTTCATGTAATGAACATTACTCGGCCGAATTTCAACGGCATAGCAGTTAAATCCTAGGTCCTCGAATTTATGGCAAAAGTAGGCGAGATTGGCCCCAATATCTAGTAGAGTTCCATTATTAATAGCAAGGTTCTCTTGTATAATTAAGAATCTTTGGTCTGTGTACGAGGACTCGAAACTTAAATCGGGATGTATTAGTGGTTGATAAAGTTCGCCGTGAACGGATTGAAATTTTAAAAAATCACTGCTAAATTTAATCCATAAAGGGTGCCTATTGATTACTTCAACTGGAGCTGTTTTAAAGTCCGAAAGTTTTAGAAGAGAGACTATAAACAGCCCGTCAAATACAAGAAATCTTCCATTTCTATCAATTCCGACTTTAATTTTAGCGATATCTTTATTAATATCAATCCGATCGAAGTTCTGGAATATTTCATCTAAAGAATCCAGATACTTTAAAAATTCGACCTCGTTGGAACAGCCCGAAACTTTTTTGTTAGTTGATAAGACTTTGACAAAATCGCTATATACATCGATGTCTTTCCATCTTAATTTTTTGAGGAAATGGTTTTCAAGTAGAATGTATTCATTAGTATCCTTAATATTGGTTAAATTTTCGGAGAAATCCCAATTAGAATCAATATTTGACAAATGTTTTAACGATGTTTGTCTAATGTGTATAGCGAATTTTATCCTGCTAATTTCTAGGCTATATTTATCGATCTGATAATTAGAGGGATCAAAATCTTTATTATCAATCAATAACTCAATATACCAAAATTTATCGTAAAATTTATATATCAATTTCTTAAAATAAGGAACAATTTCGAAGATCCGCCACGCGTAAAACCGAAATAATGTAGTTTTTAATTTTGGAACTTTGGTAAAGAAATACCAAAAGACGCGAATAGTCTTACCTTTCATTTTTGAGATGAAGTTTTGTTTGTCGTTCATTTTGTTATTATAATTTTTAATTATTATTTATTTTTGATTTAACACTGCCATGTATAATTTGAAATGAGATTCTGCTGCTTTTTCCCACGTATAGAATTCTTTTACCCGTTCAAGGCCATTTTTTCCCATTTGGGTTAGTAATTTCCTATTATCGAATAAATCAACAATCATTTCGCTTAGCATATTAAGATCTTTAAAGTTAGACGTATAACCCGTTTTACCGTTCAAAATTATTTCGCTTGGACCCATAATGTCTGAACCAATAACAGCTTTTCCACAAGCCATTGCCTCGCATAATACAAGCCCAAATATTTCTTGTCTCGATGGATATACAATTAAATCCGCCATGGAATAATATTCTGGAAGGTTAAGTTTGGAGACATAACCTACAATGGTAACGTATTTTGACAGATTGTATTGTTGAATTAAGTTTTTAACTATTGGGAGATACCCCGCATCTCCTCCAATAATAACTAGTTTGATGTTTTTATTTTTTTTAAGCACTAAATTTAGAATTTTTATTAACTTATCCACACCTTTACCTTTAGCGATGCGTCCAACGTACAGTATGATATCTGAATTTTCTAATCCTAATTTCTTTTTTAAATTGCTCCCATCAACAGGTTTGAAAATATCTGTATTAACTCCATGGGGAATAAAATGTATATGATCTTCGTCAGCGCCATATTCCTTTATAATAGGGATCTCCATTTTGGTAACAGCAATGTAATGTGGTTTCAAGTATTTTTTAAGATATCCAATGGTTTTATCCGAAATCATTTTTGGGATTTTGTCTCTATAATCCCAGTTTATACTGATTCCTCCGTGTGGAGAAATTACCAATGGTTTTTTCTTGATAAGCGAGACAATTAATCCGTTATCTTCCTGAAAGCTTCTTAAAGAATGGGAATGGACAAGATCTATATTTTTTTCATTCTTCAACAGAAAGGGTAGTAATTTAAACGAAGTTCTATATTCCTTAAATTTTAAGTAAGAATCAAAACGATAAATTTTGAAATTTTTGCTTTTTTCTTCGTAAAATTCGGTTCTTGCCCTTCCAAATTTCCGAATAGCTGAAGTAGTATAAATATTAGTGGAAATTCCTTTTCTCTCTAGAATTGGAGCAAGTTCCATTATAACATTGTATGGCCCGCCTAACTTTCCCGTGAAAAACGGAGTTAACATCGCAATATTAATCATAGGTACTTGGTTCTCCAATAAATTCTATATTAACTTAATTGTTTCTTTTCTTTAATCAAATCGAGCATTATTTTTTTCAAATCTTTCAAAATATCTGGCCACATATAGTGCTTTTTAATTAATTCGTAACCTTTTAGACCGAGGTTTTTTAATTTTTCTTTTTCTTTTGTTAAATCTCTAATTTTTTCTACTAACTCTTTTTGGTTTTGAGCAAAAATTACTCCGTTGTTTTTTCCGATTTCCCGAACTACACTTGGTAGGCTAGTTGATAAAACAGGTTTTTTCATAGCCATATATTCCAATACTTTTACAGGAGTAATGTCTTTGGTAATGTCGTTAAGTTCAAAACTCATCAGGCATAAATCTGCTAATTCAATGTACTCTGTAACTTCGAAAAATGGAACTTTGCCCGTTAGAATTACCCAATCTGCGTTAATCTCTTTAATGTGGTTGATTAAACGATTGTAAATTCCACCATCGCCAACGATTAAAAATTTAATATTTAATTTGCCGCTTTTTACATCAGCATTATAATAGTCAATAATTTCTTTTAATCCAGCAAAGTCGTATAGATATCCCATATATAAAAGAACAAAGTCGTCGTCTTCTATTGAAATATTAGATTTCAAAACTCCAAGTTTTTCTCTATCTACAATAGTATTTTCGAGGGATATCCCATTTAAAAGGATGTTAACTTTCTCTATAGGAACGCCTTCGTTTAAGACGTATTTTTGAAGCGGTTTAGTAACGACAATTACTCGATCTGAGTATTTAAATAAAAATCGTGAAATCAATCTAGCAAAATCTTGAGCGTATGACACGGGAACGAGTGTGTGTAACAAATCTATATAGTAAAATACAAAGGGGATTCTAAATAGCTTCGCTAATAATAACCCTATAGCTCCGTTTGTTATAGAAAATCCTAGGATAATGTCTGGCCGATTTCTTCTAAAAAATGCTAATATTCCAAAAAAATTTGTTATTAGAGAAGAGATCCTTCTTATATACGGCACTTGAATATGCGCTGTTCGAATTATATTAACATTTGAGTTTTCTACTGCTCGATCTATGTTATGGTAAGTATATTTTTTTATTATTAACGACTTTAACTGCATAATTTTATCGATATCGTAATCAAATACAGTAATTTTAAAATTAGGGTTCTTTGATAATCTTTCGAAGATGTGGTGTTGTGTGTGTGGTCCTCGCGTTAACCAATCGGTTTCTTGCAATCCAAGTATAATCATAAATTAATCGAATCAAAATTATGTAATAATTTATTAAAAAATTGCAATTTATTTAAAAGTTAATATGGTAAACCCAATCCGCAAGGAAAATTCAAATTATGGGGCAAAGATTCGAAAGCAAAAATAATTGGAATCACCAAAAACAAATTTACATTAATTTTTATTTTTAAAATAATTAAATTGAAGTAATTAGTTAGAAAATATTAAGTTTTTAATTAGATATTTATTAAAATTTATCGTAGGTAAACAAAAAATGACACCCAGCGTACTAATTATAGGTGGACTTGGATATATTGGAAGCGTTTTATATGAGATTATAAAAGAAGAGGATTGGCAAGTGGAGATATTAGATAATCATCTTTACAAGGAGCTCCATCCTAATAACTCGTTTATCGACGCTGATATAAGAGATAAAGATGCATTAAAAAAAATAATTCAAAAGTACGATGTTATTGTAAATTTAGCGGCAATAGTAGGAGATCCTGCTTGCTTAATCGATACTAATCTCGCTATTGATATAAATTGTATTGGAACTAGACATGTTGCCGAATATTGTAAAAAGTTTAACAAAAAAATAGTTCATATTAGCACATGTAGCATATATGGAAGCGAACCAAACGTTGTAGTAAAAGAAGAAAATGCAGGGTTTCCAATTGACTTTTACGGCCAAACAAAATATACACAAGAGCGCATAGTGCGAGAGATATGTAGCGAAGATTTTTGCGTTTTACGGTTGGGGACTGCTTATGGTTTAAGTCCAAGAATGAGGTACGATTTAGTTGTAAATGCATTTGCTGCAAGAGCGGTAATATTTAATAAAATAACCGTTTTTGGAGGGGAACAAGAACGCCCCTTTGTTCATATTAGAGATATTTCAAGAGCAATCGTTCACGTAATTAAAAACAACCTTAATGGTATTTTTAATGTAAGAGGAGAGAACCTAAGTTTATTAAAATTAAGTGAAATTGTAAAAGAGATTACAAATTGTCAAGTTGAAATAAACACAAATGTTACTGACAAAAGGAGTTATATGGTTGACAGTTCCAAATTACTCAGTACAGGTTTTGAGTTTAAATACAATATAGCTTATGCAATTGAAGAAATCGTGAATTCTCCGACAGCAACAGAGATGCATAAAGGAATATATTCAAATTTAAAGCTGGCTGAGAGGGTGAAGATAGCTACAACAATAGGTCAAAAAAAGCTCCGTTTGATTCCTGGAGGGGTTGCGGTAGATGATCGAGGGTGTTTAAACTTTGCTAACGATTTTAATTTTTACGGAGTAAAGCGCTTTTATCAAGTTCAAAATTTTTCAACATCAATGATTCGAGCATTTCATGGGCATCTAAAAGAAGCTAAATACGTTTACGTGACAAAGGGCTCCGCTATAATCGCAGCTGTAGAGTTAGACGATATTAAATCACCATCTAAGAATAAGAAAGTAAATCGTTTTATTTTATCCGATAAGAAACCCCAAGTACTTTTTATTCCGCCAAAACACGCGAATGGTTTTAGACCTTTAGAAGAAGATACTCGGATATTATTCTTTTCAACTAGTTCCTTAGAAGAAAGTAAAGGTGATGATTATCGGTTTCCTGTTGATTATTGGGGAAAAGAAGTTTGGGAAGTAGAAAATCGTTAATATAACAAAAAAAGTGGTGATTATTATAACTAATGTATTAGTTCTTGGAGTTAGTGGTATGCTGGGTTCAATGGTATTTGACTACCTATCAAACCACACAAATCTTAACGTTTATGGAACGGTTAGAAATCCAGATTTATTAAAAGAAAAAGTTTTATTATTTGACGCTTATGACATCTCTCAATTAGAAAAAAAAGAGTTTCTCGATTTAAATATTGAGTATATCATTAATTGCATAGGAATTACCAAACCATTCTCAAAAGACGACGATCCTGAAGGCGTTAAGCGAGCAATAGCTATAAATTCAGAGTTTCCGTGGAAGTTAGCGAAATATACAAAAAAAAACAATATTAAAGTCATTCAAATTGGTACTGACTGCGTATATTCAGGCAAGAAAGGGTTATACTACGAAAATGATGCACACGATCCTTTAGATGTGTATGGAAAATCAAAGAGTTTGGGGGAAGTTTTTGATGGCTCTGCATTAATTATTAGATGCTCCATTATTGGCCCAGAAATAAAGGAAAAGAAATCCTTTTTATTTGAATGGTTTATTAATCAGCCTCAGGGTGGTACAATTGGCGGATTTGAGCACCATCTGTGGAACGGAATAACAACGCTTCAATTTGCTCAACTTTGTGAGAAAATTGTTTCTTCGAATAAATACGACGATTTGATTAAAATCTGTTATGTACACCATTATGTGCCCAATAATATCGTCAACAAATACGAATTAATGAATGTGTTTAACGACATTTTTGAAAAGGATTTAAAGATCAATCAGATTAATAAACCAGATCAAAAAGTTGATCGTACACTTGCCAGCAAATATAAATTAATTGATTCTTTTTCTGCTAAAGCAGATATGAAAACTGCAATAAATAGTTTAAAAGAATATATGGAGAACTTGAAAGGAAAATAATTTTAGAAAAGCCTTACATCCTATCTTTCTAAATTTTTAGAGAAATTCAACGAGTTTCCAATTAAAATGTTGCAAATTTTATCAGAGATATTCTTTCCATAATGGGTTACTGGCTCAATCTTGTGTGATAATGCTAACTCCGCGGCATCAAGCATCTGTTCTACGTTCATCCCAGTTAAAGAATTCACTCCAAGGGCGATTAAGTCAATTCTTTCAGTACTTTCTCGTATTGTAAGACAAGAGGTTCCAAAAATAGCGCATTCCTCTACAACAGTTCCACTATCAGTTAAGACTAATTTTGCTTCTTTTTCCATACCTAAAAACTCTAAAAATCCTTGGGGTGGAATAGGTTTAACTCCTTCAGGAAATTTAAAACCGTATTTTTCCATCATGATTTTAGTCTTTGGCATTAGGATAAATTTGATTTCAACGCTTTTTCTTTGATGGAGCTTGCCAAGAAATGTTAAAACTTTATTTAAATTTTCTTTAATTTCAATATTTTCTGCTCGATGGCATGTAACTAAATAAAATGGCCTATCCTGTTGAAACGATGTTTTTACCGCTTGAACTACCTCAATTATGGGGTTTCCAACGACCCAACACCTACGTGGATTTATTCCTTCTCTTAGTAAATTCTCCCTGTGTTCGGGTAAGTAACAAATATTCATGTCAGCCAAATGATCGATAACAACTCTATTTTTCTCTTCTGGCATTATCCAATTCTTGCTTCGCATTCCGGCTTCTATGTGAATTAAAGGGACATTTAGTTTTGATGTTGCTAGCGCAAACCCTAAACTACTATTGTTATCTCCTAAAACTATTACGAGTTCGGGACCTTCCTTAATTAAAACTTTTTCAAATTCGATCATTAATTTAGCTACTTGAGTGGCGTGGGTTCCACTTTTTATATTTAGGTTGTAATCGGGAACTCGGACATCTAATTGATCGTAAAAAATTTTGTTCAGGTTATAATCGTAATGCTGACCGCTATCAACAATTATATTGTTAAAGTGAGTATCCAATTTTTTGATAATTTGGGAAAGACGAATAATATCGGGTCTAATTCCGATACAAGTAATAATTTTTTTCATAGTATCTAAAAAGCAAAATGACATCAAAAAGTTTATGGTTAGAATAGGTGGTTATAGTTTTTTGCCAGATAGATCCATTAAATATATCTTTAAATCTTCAGAAAAGCAGAGAATTTATATTTCTCCTTTTTTTAAATAGATTTAATTTAACTTTTTTAATGTAATAAATAAGAAGGCACGCGAAAATATTGAGAGTTAGTTTCCTTAAAACAACCCCTGAAGAACCATATTCACGGTTAAACACCTTAATTGGGCGTTCTA
>JAUWNA010000111.1 GCA_030612905.1 Promethearchaeota archaeon | reverse complement strand
AAATTTTTTGATTTTAACAAGAAATTTGTTCGGGATAAAGCTTTTGAAATTACCGAAGGGTTAGAAAGTGAAAAAGAAAAAGCTATTGCTCTTTTTTATTGGGTAAGAGATGAAATTAAATATAACATGCACACATATATTCCGTCAATGAAGGCAAATTTTAAAGCAAGCGTAACTCTACGACGTAAAAATGGTTTTTGCGTCTCAAAATCCGTACTATTATCTTCCTTTGCGAGGGCGATTGGAATTCCCGCGAGTATTCATTTAGTAGACTTGATAAATCATAAGATCTCTCAGAAAATTATAGATTTTATGGGGACGAATGTCATGCATTATCATGGCTATAGCGAACTTTATTTGAATAATAATTGGGTAAAATTAACGCCTTCTTTTGACTCGAAAACCGCAATAAAGGGTGGTTTTATTCCTATGGTTGAATTTGATGGAGAAAATGACGCTGTTTTCGCTGTATACGATAACGAAGGTAGGCTATTTGGAGAATACGTCATGGATAGAGGGATACACGCCGATTTACCGCTTGAGGAAATTGAACGAGTATTTGAAGAAAAATATCCCATCTTTTCTGAATATAAAAAAGGACTTCCTATTCTACCCGTAAAAGATAAAAATTTAACAATATAAATAAAAAGAGATTTTTAACTAAAATAGCTTTCTTTCAAACTTAATTCTCGTAAATATATTTTAAATTTACCTAATTTTCCCTCATAGTTTCCGGCAGAAATCTTAAGCAAACCATCCATGTCTAAAATTCCTTCTATTACTTTTGCCATTGTTAACTCAACGGTTTCAAGATCAAGGGCGTTGAAAATTATTTCAGGAATAGATAAAACTCCTTCAGGAACCTCAAATTCTTCTGTGGATAATTTATTCTTCAATGTTGGGCAGAAAGGATGATTTGTAGATGGACCAATCTCAGGAAATTTCGCGTCAGGTGGTACTGGTTTAGAACCTGCTGAACATACGTCAAAAGTGGTGCATACATTATTTAATTCCGCGACGATCCTTACGGCTTCTCGCCCTACTTTGATACCAGAATCGACAGAGTCGCAAAATAACCATAAATTTCCCCCCATTACTCCTTTCGCATAAGATATTTCTTCTTCAATTAAAAAATCAAAACCCATCATAATCGGAACGGAAATTAGCTTTCGATCGAATTTCTCTACTATTTCTTCGTATCCATCCCCACAATGACCCACATTATCCATCATATTAAACTTCGTATCAACTTTTTTAGGATAATAATCGAAAACGGCAGTGGTTGGAACTACAAGTATACCTTGTCTCATCCTACGACCTAATTGTTCGTAGAATTTTGCTTGAGCTTTTTTACCTGTACCTGTGACCCATAATTGAACGATTGCCCCCAATCTTCCGTCAACTGTCTCTTTTTTAGAGAGCCACCTTACAATTCCCCCTTCAGCATCACCAAAAACCGTAGAAGGTAACGCAGTGAAAGCATTTACGGCTCTATTTAGGAATTCAGCATCTTGGGCAGTCACCATTAACTGAATAACAAGACCTTCAAAAGCTTCACAATAAGTATTTTCAATAATCGTCATTTTATAAACTCAATATTTAGATTTACATAATTCTAAGATAATATCAAAATGTTTTGATTAAATAAAAATTTAAAATCAAATGCTTATTAACTAGTAATTAATATTAAGTATAATTTTAATATGAAAAAATATACTGAGAATGAATATTATGCCCTTAGGATTCTTTTTATACGAAATTGACGAAACATTCGGACCAAATGTATTAGCAGAATATTATTTGGCTCAAGAAAATAAAATTGATCCAGAAATTTTAAAAGATTTCGAAGAAAAACACATCCAAAAAGAATTTTTGAATACAATATGTTGGAGAGAAGATTTAAGGTTTTATTCGTTAAAAATAAGCGCAGAATCTATTGAAAGAGACAATCTTTTTTTAGGTTTCGTCTTTAAAAAAGACGAAGACTTAGTTTCTTTGAAAAGTATACTCGATAACATCGCTGCTAAAGTTGTTGAAGAATTTTCAAAGGATAAAGGAAAATTAGAAGCGCTGCTTAAAAAAGAATTTGATTCCATTTTCACTTTAATGGAAAAATTAAAACAACCGACTCTGATTAAAGAAACCATCAATGATAAAACCAAAAAAATGCTTGACGACGGAAAGTTGCAAGAAGCTAGAGAATTAATCGATTTAGGTGAAGATATTCCTGAGAAGTTGTCAGAGGAAATCAAACTTGCTGAGCAATTATTAAATGATAAATTTTATAAAAAAGCTAGAAAAAGCTTTCTTAAAGCTGCTGAATTAGCCAATATCATCCAAGAAAACGATGTAGTCTTGTTTTTGACAAGTAAAGCTGACCAAGTAGTAAAATTTCCCGATTTAATTAAAGATCGCGAAAATATACATAGAGACATGGAAAAAAAAATCGAGGAGTTCCAACGCAATAAGCTTCATCTATATCACGAGTTAATCAGACCTGTAGATGCTTTAATAAATATATCCAATTCTTTTGAGGAGCACGAACTAACAATAAGTTTAACTGAATTGTTAAAGAATTTCATAAGAGCAGACCAATTAGCAAAGGAATTGTTTAATTTAGACACAAAAATCAAAGAACATTTCGAAAAACTTTAATTATTTTTAATTTAAAAAAAGAGATGTTTTAAGCTTCTTATAATTCCTCTGAAGGTTCTTCAACTGGAGGAGGGATATATTCTCCAATATCGGTGAAAATTATCTTTGCAATATTCCATCCTTCTTTAGTTGGGAATTTTAAAGCATTTGCTATTAAATTTTCTCCTAATACGTTATTCAACTCTACTTTATGAATTTCTGAATTGTTTTCTAAAATCATGTCAAATTTCGCACCGCCGCTACCAGTTGGCACGATTAGTATAGCTGAATCAATAGCTTTTTGATCAATCGCATCTTTCAATCGTTTAGCTGCGTAATAACCAGCAACTCCTGCACTTCTATCGAAATTTTTACAAGAAGGTATTTCTAAACCCCATTTTTTACCCTCAGTTTCAATTAAAGCAGCTAAAGTTTGAGATCTCTTGCCTAGCATAAATTTATATTCCATTTGAGTTTTAAATTTTTTCCCTTTTTGTTCTCCTACCTTGTCAATACATTTTAGCGCGGCTCCCGCAACCGATTGAGGATTAACATCTATCGTATATTCCTCTTCTGCTAATATTTCTTCAATAGTCCTTTTAATAATTTCTCTAGGCTTCGAAAAATCTATTATTTCTTCTTTTTCTGTATGCGGCTTTGCAGTTGCTACCATCTCTATGCCTGCCTCTAACAATTCTTCTACGCTCATTTCATCCGTCACAATTTTTTCAATAAATCTTCTACAAAGTTTGATGGAATTCCTTGGATTTCCTTGAGTCTTCTCATAAATCATCTCAATTAATTTTTCGTTTAACGGAAATAACGGGTATAATGGAGGATTTAAATTATTATCTTCCCAAAAGACTTCCATAGACTTACTAAAGAATATTTTTAAATCGTTCAAACTAAAAGGTTTTAACTCTTGTTCAGGTTCCATCCTTGAGCGTAATGGGTCATCTGCGATCTCTAAAATACGTGGCCAGAT
Source organism: Promethearchaeota archaeon (assembly GCA_030612905.1). Classification (GTDB taxonomy): domain Archaea; phylum Asgardarchaeota; class Lokiarchaeia; order Sigyniarchaeales; family SOKP01; genus SOKP01. The sequence goes on along the minus strand of JAUWNA010000111.1, from coordinate 3,064 downwards.
TTCTTTTAAAACAGCAACAACAATAACCAAACTTTTAACTTCATTATATAATCTTTTTAATATTTCAAGCAATTTTTGTTCTGCAATTTCGCCATGCATCCTATACGGAGACTCTAATTCGTCAAAATAAAGAATAAGCACTCTATCTAAATTTTCAGTAATAATTTTAATCATGGCAAGGCATACATCGTCCTCTTCAACGACAGAATTAATTCCAAGTTCACTCAATTCTTCGTCTTGTAAATCTTCACCGAGAAGCCATCTTTCAGCAAGACCTCTTTTATTTTTATCCAATTGATAAGTTACAAGGGCCTTAACACAATCAGCAAATACTCCAGGGAATTCTCTTATGCCTATTTGAATAACTTCGTCAATTTTAGGTTTTTGAAACAATCCCCCCTTTTTACCGCCCCATTTTTCTCTAACTAATTTTTTTGAGACGATATCGAGAATCTCTGGGCCACATTCTTCAATAATGCAAGTATATACATGGAGTAAAACTCGAATTGCAGCAGGTGGGCTCGGCACATATACTATTGTCCAATCAACGGGTTCCAGTTGACTCGCCTCTATTTCTTCTGCTTCAACAGTTTGTTCTATCCTTCTTTTATTTTCTCTCTCTTTGTCCTTAAATGAATGGTAGGCGTGAGTTTTTCCTGTACCCGCTGAACCTAACAACGGTAACATTCTGCTTGATTTATCGCGCGATGTCTGGCGTACTAATCTATAAACTTCACGATCAATATAACTTCTTGGCCGCGAAATATCAATTCTATCAGGTATATCCCCTCGAGAAACAAAATTAGAGAAAGGTAAAATTGGGGCTTCTCTTAGAACATCTAAATACATTTCTTTATCGTCGTCACTTAATTCTGAGTAAATAAAAATCAACTCCATTTAATTACTTTCAATATTATGTATCAAATTTTTTGATTGGAATAACTTTATTAAACTAAACAATTTTTTCTAGAATAAAAGCTATTATGTTTATAGCTTTAGTATTTATATTTAAATCTATATTTAAAAATTTAAGTGTAATTGATATCTACATATATTTTACTAGGATGTGATACTATGTCTGGAAAAGACGATTACGAAGAAGAAGATGAAGAAGATGAATATAATGACATTTTTAAAATGATTAAAGGTTTTGGGGGTCCCAACAACCCTTTTAGAAATTTAGACCCAGCCAAATTATTTAATTCAAAAGAATTTCAGAAAATGTTTAAAGACATTTTTAAACAAATCTCAAAAAATTTACCAAAAGATTTACAAGGACTTTCACCGGAAGATTTTACAAATGAAATAATGAAGAATAAATCTAAAGTTGGAATATATGGGTTTAATATCGGTATCGGTCCAGACGGAAAACCTATTATGGGCTCGTTCGGTAATATAGAAAAGGAACCCCTTACAGGTGAAACCAAAGTAAGAAAGACGAGAGAACCACTGGTGGAAGTGAATGAAGAGGGAGACCAAATCGTAGTTATTGCCGAAATGCCGGGAGTGAGAAAAGAGGATATTGAAATAAACGCTACAAACCGATCTCTAACTATTTCTACCGAAAAAATTGAAATAGGGCGGAAATATTACAAAGAGATAAAATTGCCAGACGCTATTAACTCTGATTACGCTAAGGCTCGCTATACCAATGGAATTCTTGAGATCAAGTTGAAAAAATTAAAAGGAAAAGAAAAAGGAACAAGTATAGAAATCGATTAAAAAAAATTTTAAAAAATTCAATATTATTTCTATAAACCTAAAATTGAAAGATCGTGAAACGCCAATTTCACGAAATAGCCAAATTTACTACTAAAACGCCATAATTGTTGTATACAAGGCTATTATTCTTATTTCAATTTGGTTATTTTACGAATAAAATTCTTATCATGGAAATCTAAAGATCGTATACAATCGTAAGATATAGATATTAATTTAGAAAATGTTCTAAATTAAAGAATTAGCTCTATTAAATTTGTTTAAGAATGGTTTTTTTTATATCTTCAATAAAGGATTTGTTTAACACATTATCCTTTTCGAAAATTTGGGGATATCTAAACCCAGCTCGATTTTTATGACCTCCTCCTGTAAAGGTCCTGGCAAAATCCCTACAGTTAATAAAATCGCTATGGATTATTATTTCATTGTGTCGAGTATCAATCCCGATACGAGCTTTTGCTTCGGGAAATCTCTCTTTCAATAATCTTGTTATTTTTCCGCCCCCAATTCTTGCCCATGAAATAATTATTTTTCCAAAAGATTTTATCGGAATAAATTTAGCGTGATTTATAGAAAAATCAGACTCTTCTTCGTTCCATTTTTTTAAGTTTTCTAATTGTAAATTAAACCAAGGATTTTGAAAGTCGCCTTGAGATAATAGCTCAACTATTCTCTGCTTATTCTTATCATTTTGAGCTCCAAGGTTAAAACCAATAATCAACTGTAAATCTGACGCTAATTTATATATATTCGTATTAAAATCAGTATCTCTAGCGAATTCAGCGATTTTTGATGTTATGGGGTCATTTGGTAAAAAATGTACTTTAATGATTTCAGCAGCACATTTTTTAGTGTCATTTAAGTAAATGTGAACTAAACTTCTTAGTTTTTCTTTTATTGACTCGTCGACAATGTGATGATCGAACCACGATATCTTACATCCTTGTTCTTTCAAATTTTGAAAAATAGAGAATAAATCCTTAAAATTTTCGTTAAACCCAATATCTGAAATAATTAATTGCGAAGGGAGAGGCTTTAATTCTGAAAAACTTTTTATTTTTTCAACAAAATTGTTGTAATGGGCGAAATAGCCTCTGAAATCGACTGAATGAAATTCTGAGTTTAAATTGAAATATCGTTTAATAATTGCTTGTGATCCCAATCCATCGAGATCATGTTCATGGGTAATAGATACGATCATTCTTAGTTAAGTACTTAATAAAATTTATTAAATTAAAAGAGTAAAGATGTTTTTTAAATTTTAACTTAAAATAAATCCAAATACGGTTTAACTTTTTTATTATTTTCGTCTTTTACCGATTCTAATATCTTTTTCGCTAATTCC
>JAUWNA010000132.1 GCA_030612905.1 Promethearchaeota archaeon | reverse complement strand
AAAGTCAACTTTAGATTTTTTGATTTTATATTTTTCCTTAAGTAGATTGAGAAAGGCAAATTTCTTTAAATATACTTTCTTTTCTAATTCTTTTATTTCGCTTTTATAAGCCTTATATTCGTCATAGTACGCATCTTTTTGAATCTGAAAAACGTCAAAATGCCTCTTCATTAGCTTTAGTTTATCTATTACGCAGAAATTCTCTATTTCGCTTTTAAAATACTTAATAATTTCGCTTTTAAACGATTCAAAAACCTTCAAAGATATTAAATCTTTAAATAGCGGATTAAGGTTAACAAGAGTTTCGTAATTTTTTTTTATAAAAAAAGTTGAAAAATACATTTCATTAAAATCGTTTGAATTAGCCATTTTTTCCAATTTCTTAAGTATAGACGAAACAAAAGATTCGTTTTGAAATTTATAAACATCTAATAATTTATCAAACGATTCTATAATTCTAAGTATGTTAAAAAAGGTATATTTTGAGACCGAATTTAGAAATAATTTAATTCCTTTTTCTATGTAGTGATTGTATTTGAGAAGATAGGGGCCTAATTCGTTATCATAGGCAGATTGCAGAAATTCAAAAAATTCAATATATAAATTATTTTCAATTGCTGTTTCCAAATACCTTTCAATAATCGATTCGCACTCGTGTTGATTAATAATCGCTTTGTTTAAATAATTTAGTCCCTCAACACAATTTTCACATTCAAAACAGGCATTAGCCAATTTCAAATAGTTTTTACTCTTCTTTTTGGACCCAAAGTCTTCAGAAGTTAAATAAAAATCATCAATATTGTTGAGAATTTTTAAAGAAATCGACGGTTTTATTATCGTTAAAAGTCTTATTAGATGGATACATATCTTATCATCTCTTTCGCTGTGTATTAAAAAAGTAGGACAATCGTGAAATATTTCATTTTTTTTCTCGTTAATAACTAGGTGGAATTCCCGGTCATTATCTAAAATGATTGCTCTTATCTTTATTGGATCTTCTTTCAGTGAAATTATATTAATTTTATTTTTCTGGAACTCAACTGATTTCGTATAAATTTCAATTCCATATTTCTCAATTATTAATTTTGATAATTTATTTTTTGTCATTCTTCTAAAATCTCGATTTAATAATATCAGAAATTAATTTTGGAAAGTCGTTCCAATCTTTTATAGTTAATAATTGTCCTCCTGCGATTTTAACCATTTTTTTTGCTTCTTTTAAATTAAAGGAGGATTCTGGGCAGACTAAGATAAAATCAATTCCTAAAGAGCGGAAAATTCTTAATGTTTCAATAGATTGCTGAAGGTCGTATATTTCAGCATCCGTAAATAATACGTTCAGCTTTTCACGGGAGCTTGACTTTTCTTTAAATTGTTTTTTTGCCCATTCTAAGGCACTTTGAAGTCTTGTTCCTCCCTTAGCTGAAACAGAGAGTAACTCATCAGCTAATTTTTCTAAATCTACTTTTTTAGATAATTCCTTTAAAACATGCGTATCTGACTCGAAAAATGCAATAGCAATCTCATCTTTTCTCATCCCATATACTAACATCGTCACACATATTGCCATATATGCTAGTTTTTCTCCTGTCATCGAACCGCTGATATCAAGTTCAAAGCATAACGAGCGTAATCCTTTTGCGGTCTCATAGACAAAAAAATCGTCGTAATTAATGTGATCTAATTTTTTACCTTTTTCTAAAAGGTTAAAAATTGTTTCCTCCAGGTCTATATTTTCGAAGTCGTCTCCTATTGTGTAGGGTCTTACTATGTTAATAGGTGTAGGTCCGGTCGTTGCACTGCCTAAACGAGCCCTTGAGTAATATATTCCTAACTCAATTAGCATTTTTTTTGCTAATTCCTTAACCTTTAATTTAACTTGCTCTGGTAGATTGTTTCTATGAATAAACCATTGTTTAAGGAGATTCTCACCAGTACCTGCAGATAAACACGCAATTAATTTATCTTGCGCTTCTTTGCCCCCGATTTGCTGAGCACCTTTTAAAGCCTCACTCAAATTAAAATGACCAATTGCGCCTAAAGCATCCCTATTATCGGAAGCTAATGCACTGCTTAAAAGCTCTCTAATTCTATCTTTATTTAGTTGGTCTTTAATTTGATTCATTAAATTGTTAATTCGCTGAAAATCTGCTATCTTCTTTTCAATCGTTTTTTTAAGTAATTGATAGTTAGGTTCAATTAATTCGTATATTTCTTCTTCGGGCATTTCAAGTTTTTTTCCAATTCTTTTAATATCTTCTGCTTCAGGATTTAATCCGATCTTTCTTAAGAATTCTGTTGCGTTTCTTAATTGATCAGGCGTTTCACAAGCTTCTAGTGTTTGAGAAACTAATTCGGGTAATTTTTGAGATATTTTTTGTCCACAGTGCATGTTTGGGCAACTATTCATTAATTGTTGCATTTGATGGGAAAGCGATTTAAATGCTTCAAACTTAATATTTTGACTATTTGCCTCGTCGATCGCGTTTTTCATAGCTTGGTTAAATAGCGAATTCCAAGATTTATTAGCAAATGCATTTTTTGTCAACATGTCTAACGACAAATTCAATTGTTTCTTTTGTTTTTGCGGGTTTTGCATTTGCCCATTTAATTTATTAAGCAATTCTTCTCTTAAATTTGTACCAAAATATTGATCTAACGAGTCTGCAAGGTTAAAATTATGCTCAAATGAAGATTGATTTAGCGAATTATTCAAAACTTTGTCTTGATCAAACTTAGGAGTTTCGCCTAAAGTTTTTGCGGCATTAAATAGTTGATCTAAATTATTTAGTTGGTTTTGAAGTTGGTTTTTAATATTTTGGATTTGATCTTTTATGTTTTGATTGTCCGAAGTCTCATTAATAAATTTTATAACCTTTAAAAGATCATCTAATTTGTTTGAATTAATTAGTTTTGATAAATCCTCTGAAATATCCTGATTATTGAGAGCTTTACTTGCGAGTTTTTCCCACTCTCTTAAGGAATTTTGTTGGATTAAATCGTTTAAACCTAAATTAGAACCAGCCTTTAAATCATCAGGACTCAAGGAATTTATTTTTTGTTCTAGCCTTTTTTGGGCTTCTTGAATTAGTTTTTCTAAGGAAGATATCTCTTCTTTATACAATTCCGAATCGTCGTTAAAGAAATTTAATGCGGATTTATATGGCTCTTTATCCCTATTCGAATTTAATTCTTTAAGAAAATCCTCTAATTTTTGAATCTCATCTGTATCTATTGATTTTGTCGCCTCGATTTCATCTATAATCTCTTGAAGTTGATCTAATTCAGACTTCATCTCGGATTCTACAAGGTCTTCAATAGATTTATCAACGGTATCTTCGCTTTGAAAAAACGAGTCAATAATATCTTTTTTGTAATTTGGAAAGAGAATTTTAAAAGCAATATCTTTTGCTAATTCCTGATTGTCTGGAAACGAAGTTACGGTACTTATTTCTATGTAATCGTTAGGTGTCACAAAGCCCTTTCGATAATACCTTGATAAAATTAATTTTGGAATTGATAAAACTTGACGTGATGACGGAATTTGGATAATGTCGGCATGAGACCTCATTTTTCTAATGAAATCTACAGCAAATTCGCAAGGATTTTCAGGAAAAACTGCCATAAAATAACTTTTTACCCCCTACGCACCTAAAGTTTTATGAATAATACTTTCAATAATATTTTCAACTTTTGTACCAGGTTTTGGTTTCATACTTCCTAGTAAGACGTGACGAGTGATTTCTGAAAGATATTCGTAAGTTGAAGTTTTTTCTTTTATTTTTCCTTCTTTTTCTAAAGATCGTCTTCGAGCTAATAGTTTTGCTATCGCAATTCCGGCTCGAATTGAGGCTGGTACTTCAATATCTATTTTATTCTTTCTCGTTTCGTTTATTATTGAATAAATTAATTCTAATTCAGATTCTTCGATAATAAAATGTTCCGGCAAATTTATTCTTATAATCTCGAGCTCAGTCGCTTTATCGGGGTATGTCAGTTTAATCCAGATCTTAATTCTATCCTTTAAAGCCTCAGATAAACGATGGGTGCCCGAAAGCTCTTCCGGGTTCATAGCAGAAATAAAGAAGAAATCCTTGCTAGCTTTTATTCGACCCAAGTGCGGAATGTTAATCGATTCTTCCTCTAAAGGTTCTAATAAAGTATTTTGTGAGTATTCAGTAGCTCGATTTATTCATTAGCCAAAAAAGTTCCACCTTCTAACATTGCGCTCAAAAGTGGTCCGGGGTTAAATGCTTCTAACACAAATCCCTTTTTTAGAGTAATAGCAGGATCGAAACTTCCAATAAAATGCGAAGGTTTTATACTTTCGTCCATGGTGAGCCAGAAAAAGCTCTTTTTTTTTTCTTCTTTAGCTCTTAAACTAGCAAAATATCTACATAAAATTGTTTTACCTACTCCAGGCGGCCCAACAAGAGCTGGAAACAGCCCCGTTGCCTCGGCCTCTCTAAGCAACTCCAGTGCTTTACCATATTGCCCAGATAAAACAATATCAATTGGGTCTTGAGATATATCTTTTATAAGTTGTTGCTGAAATAACTCCTCGAATCTTTCTTTATTAATCATTTTATTTTCTCTGATTAAAGACGACTATTCAAAGTCTTTCTTTTTGTAAATAATAAATATTTGGTAATTTTTAACTTTAAATATAATAAGATAAAAGTATAAAAAATATTCTGATTAAGTATCAAAATTTTTAAAAAAGAAAGGAAAATAGGGGATGTTCTTATAAAATTTCATAATCAATGGTGGTAATTTCGTCTTTGGAAAGTTAACCTGGGTATCAATTTACCAAAAGGTTTTAAAAGATTTTATAATAACTCATAACAACTTTTATTTAGTTTTAAAATTATAATAAAAATTAAAGTAATGATTTTTTAATTAAAAATTACAATTTTTTGGGAATAACAATGCAAATAGAACAAATTTCTCCTCCGGGTTATGAAGATCGAATTTCACGATTGAAAAATAGAGTGGTTTTACAGCCACACGAACTCTGCATAGAAAGAGCTAAGCTTTTCACTGAATCTTATAAAAGTACAAAGGGTGAGGCTCCAAACATAAGATTTGCGAAAGCTATGCGCCATCTTTTTACAAATATGACAATAAAAATATGGGACGACGAATTTATTGTTGGAAATCGATGTACTAAATTTGTTGGAACTCCCTTATATCCTGAAGTACGTGTTGATACAATTGAACAAGATATCAACCTCTATAACAATCGAGAAACTCAACGGCTATTACTTTCAGATGACGATAAACAAATCATAATCGAAGAGATTATACCATATTGGAAAAACGAAGAAGAGACTACTAAATCCAGATTTGACTCTTATTTAAGTCCCGAATTAACCGATCTCATGCTAAATCTACCCTATATCGTGGATACAAACATAACTAACGGAACGGGGCATTTCTTCCCGGGACATCATAACGTCTTAAAAGCGGGATTTAACGGCTTAATTCAAAAAGCAAGAGAGAAGATGAAAGAATTTTCTAAAGATCAAAAGAAAATGAATTTTTTGGAGTCAGTAATTATTGTTTTAGATGGTTCTAAAGAATTTATTCAAAGATTCTCAATATTGGCAACTGAATTAGCAGAAAAAGAAGGCAATAGTAATAGAAAAAAAGAACTTAATAAAATTGCTGAAATTTGTTCTAATATCTCTGGTAACCCACCATCCTCATTTAAAGAAGCCTTCCAATTATTGTATTTCACTCATGTTATTGCTGGTCTCGAAGATGGAGGATTTGCTATTAGTATTGGACGCATTGATCAAGTTCTCTATCCTTTTTATTTAGAGGATAAAAAAAAAGGGACTATAACCGATGAAGAAGTACAATTCTTAATTGAATGTTTTTACTTGAAGCTTACAACTCTATGGAATTATGTCCTTCATAAAGGAATTATAGCTGCAGAAGGTCCGCCACTCACGGCAAATATGACGATAGGAGGCGTTGATGAAGATGGACACGACGCTACTAATCAATTGTCGTATCTATTCCTAGATTCTTACAAGAAGCTAAAAACAGTTCAACCTACTTTTTCCGTCCGCATTCATGATAAATCTCCAGATGATTTACTTGTAAAAACAGGAGAAGCTATTAAATCTGGAGCGAGTATTGCGTTGTTCAACGATGTTGTTATGATTCC
>JAUWNA010000516.1 GCA_030612905.1 Promethearchaeota archaeon | reverse complement strand
CACTACAGAATCCAAGAAATTTTTTCAAAACTATCGTCCTTCAGAACAAGACAACCTAAAAGTCATAGAAATTCTCGTAAACCCTCAAGCTTACGAAGTATTGAGATTACTAAGGACCGCTATTGTTACTAAAAACGATCTCGAAAAACTTAAAAAGAAAGGAGTCGAAGACATAGACGACATTTTGAAATCTCTATGGGAAAATCAGATGATTCAAGTTTTCCGAGACGATAGGAACAACGAATACTACGCTCTTATTTCTGATTTTCACATAGCTTTAATATTTCCAAAATACTTATTGAATGTTATTAAAGCTGAATACGATAAAAAATCCAAAGCCGATCAAGTGCTAATAGAATATCTGAATGTTCTTGAAAATACATACGTAAATTTTAAATCAGCCGCAAAATCAAAAGAATAATTTTCCTAAATTTTTTTTTATTTTTTATTATTATTATTATTATTATTTTTGTTTTTTTACCCCAAATTCTAAGATTTAGATTGTTTTACATTAATTTCTAAAAAATTGCATTTAGACAATTTATTCAGATTTATCGGAATTTTTTTGCTAATAATTAAATATGTAAAAATGCATTAATAATGTTAAAAAGGTCTTATTTTAAAGAAAATCTAAAAAAATTGGTAATTAAAAAATGAACATTAAACCAAAACAGAAATATAAATCAGTTTTGATTTTACTAATGATTTTGGTACCAACTTCTTTGTATACCATGATCATTTTAAATCAAGGAAACTTTGTTGACCAAGTTATAACTACTAATGATGGAGATATAATCGACAATGAGATGGTTGATCAAAATAATTTTTCGCCAAAATCTTCTGATACTTTTCATCAAAATGAAAAATATGACTTATCTGTTTGGTGGAATAAAACTTATAGGTTCCGAATTGGCTTTATTATAGAAGAAACTAAGGATATTAATAGATATCAACCAATAGAGATGTATTTTACATTTAGAGAAAATGAACATTATGAAAATACTGAAAGACTTGTAAGTTTTAATGCAACTGGAAATGACGAATGGAGCGATCCGATACCATTACAGGTCTGGAATATTACTAAATATCCCGCAACTAACTTCATTGAATCTTGTACAATAACCTTTATCGCAAATATAACTGCCAGCGCAAATAATACGTATTTTCTTCATTATAACGAAAATATGGATGAAATCGAGCAGATAGATTACGCTACTGATTTCTCAAGCGAATTGTTAGCTGGAACGCTTACTGTTACAGTTGGAACGGAATATCAAGCAGTGTTAGAGCAAGGGTTAGCATCAACTCAATTAATTAGGCAGAGTCTAGATTTCCATTTAGACGATTCTTTAGCCCCTGAAAAACAACTATCAGATCCTAGTTTGAAATTCTTAGCACATTTAGAGAACTCTGCTTCTGATTCAACAGGCAACACTCCTGATGGCGTATTATACGGCGATCCGCTATATGTGAATGGTATAGTACAATATGGACTAGATTTTGACGGAAACGATTTTGTTAGCTATGCAAATGGCCTTGAAGATCTTGGAGACCCTTTTGACGGGCTAAGCACAGAATTTACTGTATGTGCCTGGATTAATCCAAGCGCTTTATCAGGAGGTGCTACAAACCATCTAACTGAAAATGTGTTATTTGCAAAAGCTAGTGATCCTTACAATGATAACTTCGAAATTGGCGTAAATAACGAAGGAAACATCCATGTATATCTTGACACTGAAACAAGAGATACTTATGCTGATTTTGGACCTGCTGGAACAATCACAACAACTGGCGGGTGGTATTTTATAGTTTTTAGATATCAATCAGGTTTAGCAGAAGTTAGAATCCAAGACACATGGTACCCTAATATAGTTACATGGTCAGGTGCAAACGATATTGACGAAGCAGATGGAAGTCCGTTCACAATTGGAGCATCCGAACATATTAATCAATACTTCAAAGGTATTATCGATGAGGTAGCTGTATACAATAAGTATCTCTCTGATCAAGAAGTTGAGGATTTTAAATACGGATCTATGCCTGCTACTATTCAAACTATAACAGAATTAGAGAATGGTGATGTTTTTTCAAGTTATCAAATAGATTGGACTATTGCTTTTGATATGCATGTTCAAGATATTTGTACATTCTACTACGATTACGATCTATGGAACATTGAACGCAGTAT
>JAUWNA010000218.1 GCA_030612905.1 Promethearchaeota archaeon | reverse complement strand
ATAATTGTAATACTAACAAGAAGCCAAATTACCAGAATCAAATATTTCCGATTTTCTTTTAATCCTAATTTCTTTAAATTTTCAATCGTATCCATAAATTAAAAATAGACTTTGATTATTTAAAATTTTTTAATACTGATGAAAAAATCCATTACAATACATTTTTAAAAACATGCTCGATCTTGTATTTAAAATTATTCTAACTTTAATGTGTTTTATTTGATATTACAAATAGAATATTGGACCTATATATCAGCTTTTTTTAATTGGGTTGCAGAATCCGCGGGAATATTTGTCCTTATAACCGGATTCATTGCTCTAACTTGGCTTGGCTTGGATTTGAAAGAAAAAGAAGAGGATCGTTTTTAAAGAGAAAAACCGAAGAGGATAAAAAATTTGACATTACGACATTTTTACGAGTGTTATCATATCTTGGGCTAATCGTTGGTATCCTCGACATTTGGGCGGGTGCTGCAGGCTTAATTTTAGATATCCCTCCAAGCTTTAAATATGGCGATATAACTCCTCACGCAGACCACTTTACATGCATATTTTTGATTGTTATAGGGATTGCGATGTTTTTTAAACCTATCAATGACTTACCACTATCCAGCATCCTTGGTCTTATTGCAGGAACTGCAACTGCCTTTATACTAGCATTTTTGATTCAAGATTCTGCAGTTGAAAAAATTCCTTATTGGATTAACAATAAATTGGCTTTGATTATAATTTTCATCATTGTTATGGCAGTAGTTGCACTTACAACAAAATTTTATATAAAAGCGTTACAATTAATTTCAAAATTTCTCTCTTGGCCACCTGTTGCTTTCGTCATAATGCTATTTAGTTTTATCCAAGGAATTTTACTCTGGGGATTTGGTTTAAGTATTTTCATGAATTTACTTTAAAAATCTTTTTTTTATTTTAATCACCCTTACTTACGCTTTAAAAGTAATCTGATAATTTTTTTTGTTGAATAAATTGATTAAAAGGTAAATTAAAACTCTTTTTCAACAAGTTCACGGTTTCAGGCGCAAACCCCATAAAATGATTATTGACTATTATGAAGATTTCACTAACATCAGGCGATTTCTCAAGAATGTTAACCTTTTGAATAAGATCGCTTAAATTTTCCTCTTGGTTTCTCTGAATATGGCTAAACACAGTTAATTCGCGGTCACCTATGAGTCGAATATAGTATCTATCCTGATTAGGTAAATAATAGGGTTTTAACTCTGGTTTGTACGTTGTTCCTAAGATAAATCTAATACCGTCTATAAACTCTGTAATTATTTCTTTTTTAAACCACGAATTATCGCGAAGTTCAAAGATATACGTATTTCCCGAAGGAAGCTCGTTGGTTAAATAATTTAGTTGTTTGAGGTGTTTTTCCGTAAACTTAAACCATGGTGGAAATTGTAATAAATAAGCAACGGTTTTATCTTGTATCGGTGATAATTGAAAAAAAAATTGAGAAATTAATGAAGCAAGATTTGGAACTTTTAAATAGTGAGTAATTTTTTGCCATATTTTTATTACAAACTTAAAGTTTTCTGGTACTCGACCGTTCCACTTCTTTACTATCGAATATTGAGGTAGATTGTAAAAAGTTGTATTTATTTCGATTAAATCGAAAAATCCTGAATAATACTTCAAGCGGTTATATTTCTCAAGCGATTTTGGATAAAAAGAGGCGCCCCAGTCCTTATAATCCCAACCAGCACAGCCAATGTTAATTTTTATCATTAATACTCACAATTATACTTGCATAATAACTTCTAAACCTTATTAACTCAAATAGATCATAGTAACAATTGATAAAATAAATTGCCTTTATAAATAATTAATACTTATAGAAAAGTTTTATAAAAGAAAAAGAGAGTTACAATATATAAGGTCGTAATAATTAAGAAAAAATCTAATCAAAAACTTGAGATCCGAATAAGTATACTTAAAAAAAATTACATTTTAAATTTAAACATAAAAAAGGTGGGCGGAAGTTAGCATAGATTGGGAGCGTGCTGAATTAGCACCGAATAAAAGTCAGAAAATAGAGGGTAGAATCTTACTAGATTTACGCGCTAAAATCAACGAATTAGAAAGAGACTTAGTTAAGTACAAAGAAGATCTAAGAATTATAAAAGAGATTTTAAAAGAAACTCAAAATAAATTAAGTGGTAGAGAAAAAAGCCTTGTCAAAATTAGTGAAAAGTTTTCATCAGCTAAAAAAAATTTAGACAGTGTTTCTGAGGATAAATTAAATGTTGATATTGAATTAACACGATTAAAGCCAAAACTTGAAGAATTTAAAGAAAAATCATTAATAGCAAACGAAAATATTGAAAGATTAGAAAGTGAGTTGAGGTTTTCGACAGAAAAAGCAGCTGAGATGGAACAAAAATTAAAGTTTAAAGATAAAGAGATAGAAAACCATAAAACTGATATGGAAAAAAGAAAAAACGAAATTGATATCCTAAACGGAAAAATTAAGGAGAATCGAGAAGAAACAGAGGAATTAATTAAAAAAATAAAATCGCTCGAAACTCAGCTTTCAGAAGTTAAAGCATCACCTATAATTTTGGAGCGAATAAGAGATTTAATGATGCACAAAGGCTTTCTTACTGATAAGGAGCTCGATCTGATATTTAAGGAATTTGAGTAATACTCTGATATTTTATAAATTTTTTATCTTGAAATCTGTCTTTAAAGTTATATATATACGATTAAAATATTAACTTGAAAAGATTAAATATCTTGTAGTATAAAAATATTAATATAAAAAATACAATAAAAAAATTAATAATGGTGTGAGAAGTATTTCGGTAGATTGGTCAAAAGCAACTGAGAAACCTGATAAAAAGCAAGCCGTAGATGGGCGTTTTTTATTAGATCTTAGGTCAAAAATTGATGATTTGGAACAAAAACTAAAACAAAGAGAACAAAAAATAGAGAAGTTATCTAATGAACTAAATAATACCAAAGAGAAATTATCAGAAAAAGAAAAAGATTTAGCTGAAAAAACTCAAGAACTATCGATTACTAAAAGAGAAATAGCCGCTATAAAAGAAGATATAATCAATTTTGAAGCAGAAATTGATAATTTGAAATCAAACAAATCTAACTTAGAGCAAAATTTAGAAGCCGATGAAGAAAAAATAAGAGAGTTCGAAAATAAATTAGATAATACCGTGAAGAAATTAGAGGAATTAAAACCAAAAGTCGGGAGTCTAAAGGAAGACTACGAACAAAAAGAAAGAGAGCTCGAGGGCGTTAAAAAAGATCTACAGCAAACAATTTCAGATAAATATATTGAGATTGAAAGTTTGAAAAACGAATTGACAGACCAGATTAACGTTAAGGAAAGTCAAATAATAGACGCTAAAAATGATCTGACCTCAAAAAACAAAGAAATTGAAGCAATTGAACTCAAAATAAACTCTTTAGAGGATTATATTGAAGAATCAAAAGGTGCGCCTCAAGTTATCGAAGGAATCAAGGAGCTAATGTCCCACAAAGGCTTCCTGAGTGATAAGGAGCTCGAAGATATTATAGATAAACATCAGGAATAAAAACTAATCTCTTTTATCTATTAATTTCTCTGGTAAATAATTTCTGTGATAATTCGTTTTCGTAAGAAATTATTAAAGCAATCGTAATTACATCATCAATTCTCGAGGAAATATAATAAAAATGGTTTACTTAGTCTTATTACAAACGATATCGTCAGAAGAATTTTATATCCTATTTTTAAAAATTATCGTATCGTTTTTCTGTGGTTTCGTTATTGGAATCGAACGAACAAGAGTCAGCGCCCAGTATGGCGCACGGGATCACATCTTTTTTTCTATGATTTCTACTTCTTTAATTATATTGCACGATAAGTTTTTACCTGCATCAGAGGGCTTTACATTAATAATAATGTTTTTTGGAGGAATGATAGTTTTTCTATTGATCGGAAGCGTTTATAGATTGTTTCGCGAAAACGATCCTGGATATACTACTACACTATCAATGATATTAGCGATGGTCGTTGGAACAATATGTTATTACAATGAATCCTTTGCCATTGCCATTTCCGTAATATTTTTAATTATTCTTTCCACGAAAAAGCAATTTTATAAAATACGAAAATTAAAAGATGTTGAATGGACAGGAACAGTTGAATTTATAGCAATCGTAGTCTTGCTTTACATTTTGATTCCAGACGATTTTCTGGTTTTTGAAATTAGTGTTAAGCCAATAGTATTAGTTTTTATTGTAATTTTAGCTGTAAAATATTTTAGCTACTTTATACTAAAGAGTACAACTGAGAAAAATCTATATTATATTTCTTTTTTAGGAGGTTTTGCTCATAGTGAAGCTACAACCGTTGAATTAGCTGAAGCTGGCGCATCATCCTCAGCTGTTTGGCTGGTAATTCAGACTATGCTAATTAGGATGATAATCGTTTTAATGATTACTCCTACTTTACTTTTTTATGCCTTGTTCCCAATTCTA
>JAUWNA010000543.1 GCA_030612905.1 Promethearchaeota archaeon | reverse complement strand
TTTCTTTTTTGCTTTCAATAATTTCAAAGTTTTTTATTCTAATTGTGTTAATAATGTCAGCTTTTACATTTTCAATCTCGTTTATCGTATTTTTATTAGTGGAAATTATAATTCTTTCTACTTCTTGATTTAACGGTATTTTAAGCTTAGATTTGCTATTTCTAAGAATTTTGATAATTTCAATTGCTAATTTTCCGCGATTCGCTAACTCCTCAGAAACATTATCATAAGGCCGAGCCCATGTTTCTAAATGGATCGATTTCAACTCTATATAATTTTGATAGAGAATTGAGTAAATTTCTTCTGTAATAAAAGGCATTGTAAAGGCGAATGTGGTTAAAATTCTGTAAAATAAACTCAGTGCATTTTTTAATGCATTTTGTGCGATACTTTTATCTTCAGAATAGAATTTATGCTTTATTGCTTCTATGTAATTATCGCACAGTTCGTTCCAGAAAAAAGCTCGCAATACCATAAAAGCTTCGTGCCAATTATATCCGTCGAAATGTTTTGTAGCTTCTTTTAAAGCTTTATTAAATTCAAAAAAATAATAACTTTCAATTTCAGATAATTCGCTATCTTTGATCTGTAAATTTGGAACCTCGATGTTTCTTAAGTTAAGGAACAAAAATCTGTACGCGTTCCACATCTTAGTGATAAATCGCGATGCTCCAATTAATTGCTCGAAATTTCTGCGATATTTTTTGTTAAATTTGTCTTCTGGGAGTTTTTTTCTCTCCTTTTCGATGTTTTCTTTTGAAATCGGCTGTTTTGTATGAATATTTATCCAAGTAAATTCAAATGGGTAATCGTCTCCTAGTGAACCCATTGCAGCCCATTGTCTAACAGCGTCAGCTCCAAATTTGGGCATAACTACATCCGGTGAAATAGAATTCCCAAGGCTTTTTGACATATGTCTTCCATCTGGACCTGAAACCATACCATTAATCATTGTTTCGTAAAAAGGGGCTTTTCCTGTTAAGATTTTGCATCGAAATAGCGTATAAAACAACCATGTTCGAATAATTTCGTAACCCTGGGGGCGATGAACTTTAGCTTCTAAATATGCCCTTTTAAAGAATGCATCATCGTCTAACCATTTGGACATGGCAAGGGGAGATATGCTAGAATCAATCCAGCAATCGCAGACATCTTTTTCGCCAATGATATCAATGCTACCACATTTAGGGCATTTTTCAAATGGTGGAGGAATTTTAATTGGATCTAATGGCAAATCTTCTTTTTTTGGAGGAAAGATCTCGTTGCATTCACCACAATACCAAAAAGGAATCGGTGTTCCGAAAACGCGTTGTCGGGAAATTACCCAATTCCAATCTAAGCCATTTGCCCAATCCAATAATCGTAGCTTATGTTTTTTAGGATACCACTTCATTAAATCAGCAGATTCTATAATTTCTTGAGTAAAGTCCTTAACATTAATAAACCACTGATAAACTGGTAGATATTCTATTGGAGTTCGACAAGACGAGCGTTCTGAATGGATTATTATGCTGTGTTCATAGTCATCAATTTTTTCAATTAATTCTAGCTCTTCAAGATCCTTTACTATTTGTTTTCGAGCTTCCATAATTGAAAGTCCCTTGTATTTAGAGTTTTCGTTCATATGACCATTTTCAGTAAATATTTGAATTTCGTTAAGGTCGTATTCTAATTTCCATTTGATGTCCATTTCATCTCCGTAAGTACAAACATAAACCACTCCTGTTCCAAAATTCATATCAACTTTTTCATTCATATAAATTTGAACATCTCGGTTAGCAATCGGTAGTCTTACTTTTGCTGCAGAGAGATCGTAGTATCTATCATCGTTTGGGTTAATAAGAACGGCAACACAAGCCTCCATATACTCTGGTCGTGTTGTAGCTATGGTAACATGCTCGTTTTCTCTTCCCACTAAGGATAATTTTATATACCATAACTTTCCTGTTTCTTCCTTATAACCCACTTCTGCTTTCGCTACTGAAGTCTCACAATT
>JAUWNA010000561.1 GCA_030612905.1 Promethearchaeota archaeon | reverse complement strand
ATTTTTCCTCTATTTACTTTAATAGTTACGGTTCTCACAGTGATTATACTATTACTTGGAGGTTTTATCGCAATTGGAGAAATTAATATTTTTGGTATTACTATTTCGGTTGGAGTTCTAGTTGCCTTTATTTCGTTGCTTTCTCAATTTTTCCGCCCTTTTATGATGTTATTACAAATGCAACAGATTATAGGAAGCGCTTTAGCCGCTTCAGATCGAATATTATCTATATTGGAAGAAAATGTAGAAATACCTGAACCAACAAGTGCGAAAACATTTTCCGAACCTAAAGGAAAAATTGAGTTTATTAACATTAGTTTTGGCTATATTTTAGATGATAATAAGCAAAAACAATCACCCGAAATTACATCTGGATCTCCCGTACCTGGTGCACAAAACCCTATGCTACAGAATCCTATGATTAAAAGAGCTATAGAAATGATGAAAAAGTTCCCAGAACCTTATTCCTCTTTTATGCTTAAAAATAGCATGGACATGCCTCAAAATGTTCGACAGAAATTATTCATGAGCTTAATGCAAGTTAAGCCCGAGGATGCTCCTAAGATAATTGACGAAATTTTAGACGAACACCATTATGCCGTTCCAAATACAGATTTAGCAGAAAATCATCCTGATTATGACACATCCTTTAAAACCAAAGATAGTGATCTAAAGAAAAGTATACCTTCAAAAGATCAATCATCAATGGGGCAATTAATTCCTCCTGAAATGATCGAAATGATGGTTAAAAACTTAGAAAAAATGCTTCGCTCAAAATCAGGTTTTAAACAACCAACTAGTGGGGGAATGGGAGGAGACAGTCAAGGAATAATGGGCGGTGGCGCTATGCAGATGTCTCCTCAAGCGATCCTCGAAACCCTTGCCACCATATCAATTCCTCCGGAGATTTCAAATAAGATTCCAAAAGTAGTGAAAGATGCTATAGAAGAAAAAAAGATGTTGATTAAACGCCAACAATCTAAGGGTTATGTATTAAAAGATTTAACCTTAAAGGTCCCTCCTGGTGCTACATTGGCGATTGCTGGTGAGACTGGCGCAGGAAAAACTACCTTAGTAAAGCTTCTCGCTCGATTTTACGATGTAAATAGCGGAAAAATACTCGTTGATGGGATCGATATTCGGGAAGTAAACAAAGAGGATTTACGAGGATTAATAGGATTTGTTCCTCAAGATGCCTTTCTTTTTACGGGTACAATCAAAGAGAATTTACTCTATGGCATTGATAATCCCACCCCTGAAATCGAAAATAAGATGATTGAAGTTTCTAAGTTCTTAGGATTACACAATTTTGTTGAGACTTTAAACAAGAAATACGATAAAAAATTGAAAGAAAACGGGTCTAATATTTCTATAGGACAACGTCAATTAATTGCTTTTGCTCGAGCTCTAATTACTGACCCTAAAATTTTGATTTTAGACGAGGCCACTTCTTCTGTGGACCCATACACCGAAACTTTGATCCAAGATGCTTTAAATAAAGCTCGCAAGGGTCGTACCACCATTATCGTCGCACACCGCTTATCAACGATAAAGAATGCAGATCAGATAGTCGTTCTAGGTTCTGATAAACATGGTATCGTAGAACAAGGGGACCATGAAAGTTTATTAGCTTTAAACGGTAAATATAAACGTCTTTTAGAAATGCAACGCCGAGATATTGAAATTAACAATCAATGATCTTAATTTTTTTTTAATTCTTAAGTGAAAAAACTAAATTAAATTCTTCTTTTCAGTTATTATTAATTAGTTAATCAAATTAAATAATAATTTCAACGAAAAATAATGCCTTTCTT
>JAUWNA010000259.1 GCA_030612905.1 Promethearchaeota archaeon | reverse complement strand
TGGGATTCTCAGCTTTAAGAATTTATAAAAAACAAAGTGAATTACCTTCAAAGAAATTCTTTTAATATTTTATTTCTGTACACCCTTTATAATCTTTTAATTCGTGCGAAAAAGCGAGAGAACTGTGAAATTTATATACGTGGATGCTCTTAATAAAAGAATTAAAAAAAAAAAATAATTACTCAGTTTCGTTTAAAACTTCATTGAGAGTTTCTATAGCATTTTCTATAATACTTTTTGAAAACGCTTTTTTTATGATTTTTGCCATCATTTTATAGGATCCAGTGACGGTGATATCTATTTCAATAAAAACACCAATACCAAACTCTGTATCTTCAAAACTTATAGTATAAAAAGTTTCACCGGGAGAAGGAATAACTTGGAATTTTGTAGAACGTTCAGTTCTTGGTCCAATCTCATTAGTTGATAATTCTTTTCCCTGAACTACTGTAGTATGTTGTCCAATTGTATCAAAGAATGTGGTTATTATTTTTCCCAAATCGGTTGGTGTCTCTTTTAATTCAAATATTAATTGCTTAACTTCAGGTTCTTGTTTTTTACCACCACTTACCACAACCCTCACGCGACCGATGTTCCGGATTCGTGCATGGGGTGTTTCAGAGTCGCCTTGTCTTTGTGAGGTTACACGAATTGCTGGGAAGTAAGTGCCGTTCTTGGAGAAAATATAACTGGTCTTCACCTTCACATTTTTGTTCTTGTCTTCAAATT
Organism: Promethearchaeota archaeon; assembly: GCA_030612905.1. Classification (GTDB taxonomy): domain Archaea; phylum Asgardarchaeota; class Lokiarchaeia; order Sigyniarchaeales; family SOKP01; genus SOKP01. Next base: position 3,430 of record JAUWNA010000259.1, on the reverse strand, counting down.
TTTCGGTAACTGGATAGTCGCCAGCGCCCTCAAAATCCCATTCCACACCAACAACCGAACCAGCATCCGGGGGTGTTTCGATAACCGCGGAAAATTTAACTTTCTTCCCCACTTTGACGTTTGCACGCACACTTCCGTTTACTGTAAGATTTACCACTGGTTGTACTCCCTTGCGCTCCATAGCGGTTGGTGGTACTTGTACTTGACCATCTACCACTTTATATGTTGTGCTCGCAGGGGGTGCTACGCCTTTTTCAACCCATGCGCTCACATCGCGCAGAGCTTGTTGCAATACACCACCATAGTGGATAACTCGCGTGGTTATTGCTGGATGGGAGTCCAATGGTGTGATCACCGGTGGTGTATGCAATGCATTGTCAATGAACCAGAGCCGATAGTTATCATCGAACTTTTCTCCCAGTGCCGCTTTCACTTTCGAGCGATACCAATCGGCTTGCCAAGCATAGGCAGCCTCGTCCATTATCATTTCTACTACGATCATCTTGCCCTCAAACTTACCAGTCTGAACAGAACCAGCGCCCTGATATGCGTGACGCGGACCCAGTATCTCGGGTCGTTGCGGATACGACGGTTTACCATCAGTTCCCCGGAACTGGTCCCAGACATGGTATTCAGCTGACGGAACCTGATGACGATGATAAGTTTGAGCAGCGAGATAATTAGAGTTGTCGATCTGCACTTTGTCGCCCACTTTGACAGTTGACAGAAATCGGTAGTTTTCCTCACCATAGGCTAGCATTACCATGTCATCGAATACTGCAACAGCATAAACAACGCAACCCTCTGCTTCGCCGCTTTTCAAGAAGATAGAGGCCCCCTGTAGATCACCCTCAGGTACGCTTTCTAAGACAAATCCTGCTGGGACTATGTTACCAGCTTGCCCAGCAGATATTGACAATGAACCGCCCATTTTCCTGATATCATCGGGCATAATAAGCTTGCTGATGGTTGTATCGTGTTTGATCCGGGCGTCTAAGAGTGATTGGGGCGGGTTCGCACCGAGGTAGCCCGGTTCCTTCCAAAAATCTTCAAAGTATGTAGGATCCCATTTAATCATTGGGTCAAGGAGCGTAGTTAAGACTCCAGTATAACCGAACGCCATCATCCTGTAATTGAACCAAGCGCGTGGTGGAAAACCCATCTTAGTCACTTCGGTAAGTGCCTCTTGTTCTTCTTCATTTAAGTCAGCGTACATATTTCCACTACCACCAGGTTCTACGGCATCGATGATAGCGGATACCTTATGTTTCAACACGCGCATCGCATGAGCCTGCACTGAGAACACATTGATCATGCTCATTGGCGATCCGTGAATAAATGGCACTACGCCGTCCCAGACACCGACTGTGTTCTCGATACAACTAATGGTCTTAAATGCCCCACCGCTACCTCCAAAAGCATAGCCATAGGGGCGTTTGGGGTCATACATTTCAGAAGCCAAAACACGTGCATACTTCGCCACTGCTGCACTGGTCCTATACCCTGCGATGGTGGGATCATCCCCTGGGAACATATCCAACCTCCCTAAGTTCGATTCCACAAAATAACCGCCACTTTCAAAGACAAAACCTAATGCGTAGGGAGGATCAGGGTAACTTGGCGCTTGAACTTGATTTTCATTACCAGACATCGGCATGATATACTGGAAGAACCGACCCTCGTATTGCTCTTTCGGTGGGAAATAGAACGAGAATCGCGCTTGAGTATTTTTAAAACCACCATGGACGTATCGATGGCGTACGGGTTCATCCCGCCACTCATCGATATCTATATATGGATCTGTAAAAAGTGGATCACTTGATCCAGAATTATTTGTTTGCATAATATTACACCTATTTTTTTCAAAATCTAAAAGTTAGAATTTAAATTTCAATTCAACAAACATATTAGGTTTAAGGATTTAAAAATACTATTTTTTATTTTTTCTATTAAAACTAAAATCGTCAATATGTTCCTTCCTTTTTATGTAGAATTTTCTTTTTAGCAATTTAAAAAGTTTGAAAAAAAAAAAGTTTTATGACGAACCTGAACTTCCCGAAGACATTAAATCAATTAATTTGTATGATCACCAAACATCTTTTATTTTTTATAAATTTGAACAGCCTTAATATCGCTAAAGATAAAAATAAATTTAATTCTTAAGAAATATAGCTTTGTTATTTATAAACATTTAATCTCATTAGACTTATTGAAAGAAAAAGTTTTTTAAAATCCCCTATAGACTTTAAAACAAAGGCCATAAGATTAATAGGCTAATTATCCAAATTAAAACAGTAATAATCTCTATATAGAAAAAACCTTTTTTTGACTCTATTAAAGAAAAAATACTTCCTACTACAACTAAAAAGATAGCAATATTGATCCCAAAATTACCAAAACCTTGTAACCGGTATCTCCAAAAAGGAGCGTTCGTTCCTAAAATGGGTTCTAAATCTGGCATGAGAGAAAAGGCGTATTCTATAAATTTTACGTTCAAAGTTATTGAGAGATAAATTAAAACTATAAAAATAAATATTAATTCTCCATATAATTTCCTATTTAAATTATTTAAACCAAATTCTATAGAAAGTATTAAAGTCAAAATCGCAAAGAAAAGCACAATCATAGGTAGGATTATATTTAGCATAAAAGGTATTGTTAACGATAATACTTGATCTTGTTCTTGATAAATTCCCCAATACCACACGTTGGATTGACTTGAGATGGATATCCCTTCTATCTCCCTAGAAATTGCAAATGGCGTGAAAAGTGCAATTATTATTAGAATTGAACCTAGCATAGGTATTAACGCTAATTTGTTCACTAATTTGTTCCTTAAAATCGTCTTAATTTTCTCAATCATATTTCCACATAAATCTCTCTAAATAACTTGAAATTTCTTTTTAAAATCTTTAAGTTTTACCGTCGAGTACAACGCACCAGAGGGGTAAACATTTTCGTTTATTTGTCGAGTTATAAAGATTAATGAGTTAAACCATCCAATTATAATTAGGAACATGACGATAAATAACAGAAGTCTCCATAAATAAGTATGTTTACTATTATTAAAAATCATTATCTGATTTATCTCTTTTTTGTTTAATCCTAATTCTTTTCCTACTTCATAAAATTTTATTATATCACCAATCATATTTCTTCCCTCAAATTAATTATATTCTTTAATACATTATCGGATATCGAACTTAGGTTTATTTCCCTTCCTTTTTTTAATCCAATTGAATTCATTTTGGATTTGTGATTTTAAATTTTGTTTATTTTTAACATTGGTTATCTTTAATAGACGCAATGTCTTCTTATAAACTTTTTCTGATTGATTATATGATTTTAGTCTTGCTAATGATTTACTTAAATTCCAGAAAAATAAATAATTATCTCGATTTAATTTAATTGCTCTTAAAAATAAATTATG
>JAUWNA010000204.1 GCA_030612905.1 Promethearchaeota archaeon | reverse complement strand
TACTTGCTTTTCAGTGTAAGGAGCAAGTTCAGCTATATTGTATTTTAAATAATTTTCTTCAACAGTAAAGTTGATTGGATCGTAAATTATTCCTGGAATTAAAATTGAAATGTTAATGCTTTTAGCAAAATCAGAACCTATATTTCTAAAAACTAATGTAAGATTATTAATATCTCCCACTTTTGTATTATAATTAGTTAAATAAGAATAAGCAACAATCGAGGCCATATTATCAGTGCTTAAAGATATTGAGTTCGAGACTCTTATGTACTCAACTTTTCCGCTTAACGAAGTATAGATGACTCTCGATCCTAAAACCTTATATTCATTAACATCCCTATAATAAAGCTCTACATCTAAGTCATTAATTGAAATATTAAAAAGGCTTATACTAATCCCTTTTATTTTTAATATGATTGTATGATTATCTCTCGCTGAAGGATCAAACAACCAATCTAATGTTCCTTGATTTTTTATAAATGAAAATGTTGACGTATTATTATCTGTTGACATCAAATACGCGGAAATATTTTGAAATTCTTCTGTAGAAAAATTAAAAACTTCAAATTCCAAAACATTGCTAGGATCTGTGAAGTTGATTATTATTGAAACTCTGTCTAGAGAATTATTAATTAAATCTATAGTTGTCGTATTCTGAAAAAGAAATTGAATCTCAATTTCATGTTGGTCCACATATTTTTCTTCTGATTCGATAATCCAGTCTTCTTCGTTATTAGTCAAAGCCATTTGTGGTGAAGTTTCTTCGATCGAAACGCCTGATATTATTGAAGGTAATTGTGGGAATGTTTCTTTAATAGTGAAATTGTACTTGTAAAAAGGAGAAAAAGTGTCAAAATTTTCAATGGAAAAGTTATCAAAAGTATACGAAATTATCTCATTTGGCTCTAATTTCCAATTATCATCGTTCCAAATACTATCATCATTAGTGAAAGTTTCTTTTAGAGAATCCGAGGGTAGTCCTATTGTTTCTAAAGAAGATATCAATTGTGGATTACCAATTGCTATTAGATCAATTACATGGTCCATGTTTTCATTATATGGTAGAAGATTAGAGAAATTATTAAAGTTTGGATAATAAGCATCAATTAAACCAGCTCCAGTGGTATCAAAATAAAACATCCGAGGGTCCTCGTCAAAATTAAAGAAATCTTCTATTGAATCATATTGACCGGAATATTCAACTCTTGCCACCTCCCAAATAGCATCTTTAAGATCTTCGTCCAATCCTAAAATTACCCCTATAGGTCCTACAATTATTGAAAATGCATCATCTAACTCTATCGGGATTGGAGTAGGGACGCCCCACGCGGTTTCATTCCCTACATTTTTTGCCGTTATATTAAAAGAAAAATCGTTATAAACTCCAAATGATGCGTTTTCCTCAATTAAATCTTTAGTAATAAGTAAGTTTGGTTCTGAATTCGATACTTTATATGTAATTACAAAATCTTCGATAGGATTCAATATTCCTGTAGGAATCCCTGGTAAACCTTGCCATCCAAGTTGATGTAAAAAATTTATATAATCCATAGGGTCATTTAAATTTACAGGTTTGACATAATTATGTTTAAATCCTTTTTCATCCACCCAAATTAATTCAAATGAATAATCCTTTAATGATTGAATGTCAAAATCAACATCCGCATAGAACGATAATAAAGCTATTTGTTCTAACAAAAAATCGTAAAATGTGAAATATTTAGGTGTTTCATCTACTATTTCAGTGCAAAAAATATTAATATCTATTTCGCTCATAAAAGCTCCCATTAACGCTATAAATATTTTTTCACTTGGTTGAAGTGGTTCGCCATGATAACCTAAAGCTTCCCATAGATTAAATTCATACTCATTTTCGCCTACATTTTTAATGCCCTCACTTAAACCTTCGTATTGTACCATTAAACTTGTGTAATGGGATTCGTTTGACAAAGTTAAACCGCTAAACATATCATCAAAACCTTCAGAATCTTCTTGGGTAGTTTGATTTGAATCTACAAAATCTGAAAAGTTACCAAATAAAGATGGATAATCAACTAATATACTTGAAAACTGCTCGAATATATTATCAACCTCCAGATTTTCTAAATAAGCTAAATCGAGAGAATCGATGTTAAAATTTACTTGATCTATTGATTCGGTTATACCTTTATTTAATAAATCTAAAGAATTTACTAAAAGAAATGTCGAGGATAAATGCTGGCTATTAATGTATTCTTCAGATGTTAAGCGTTCAACATCTAACGCTTTCCAATACCCGTCCATAGGAAGATTAGTAGTGATTTCGTGAAAATAAATGTCCCAATCGGGGTAATGACCAACGAAAGGAAAAAGGTATGGGTTAGATGTTTTAATCATGATAAGGTCAATTTCAAATTTTCTTTTTATGATTTCGAGAGCTCTCTCTGCCCTTAATTTAGCGTCATCTTCGTTTATTTCTTCGTCATAATAAAGGAATCCAGAAAAACTGTTGAAAGTCATTTCATATTGCCTATTAAAACCATCTTCATTTAGGACACGCGGAAAAATTTCAGGCGTAATTCCGTTCGATACACTAAAGAGAACGTTGCATTTATAAAATGCGGGGTCTCTAGTATCAAAACGGGGCAATATGCTTGTGTCATTAGTAAAAAGGGACTGCTTTACGACGGACTTGTTACCCGCGACAAATACATTAATTTGTTCAGCATAAAGGTCTGTTCCTGCGATGTCAGATGGGTTTATTAAATCCCATTTAAAAACATCGTCATTTTCTATTTTAGGAGTAATGATTTCTTTCTTAAAATTTATATAAAGTGGAGTAGAAATAAAACTCAGAATTAATACAAAAACTATTATTTTTTTAAATCTTCTCAAGTTTTTTCTAATCCTCCTTACATAGTTTCTCTGTAAATATCAACAATTTTCTTTTTCCGGGATTTTCTTAATAATAATTTTAATCCAATTAAAGTAAATATAATTGAAATCGTAAAAATTGCTATCATATCTGATAACGGAAAAATGGGAATATTTGGCAAATCGCTCATTAAATTCATTGATGAAGTTAATAACAGTCCGGTTGTCCATCCCACAATGACGCCTACCGTTCCACTACTTAACATTATAATTAATGATTCGATAGTGAATAGTTTAGTTATTTCCTTTCCTTTCAATCCTAATGTTCTGATGATTCCAATTTCCTTTTTTCTTTCAATTATTGTAGAATATGAAGATGAGAGCAATCCAAAAAGGCATATAATTATCGTTGCATCTAAAGTTATCGTAAAAAATACATCTATAATCGTGAAAAATAATTGTTGTTGTGTAACAGTTTGTTGTAAACTAATAACATTAAAATCGTATCTATGCTCGTTTTCTATTTCTAATTGACTTTTAATAGAAAAACTTAAAGTATCTAAATTGAGTTTAATGAATACTTTATCTAAATACGGGATAGGAGGGATATCCATAATATTCATATAAACATCCTGTGAAATCATAACACCTCCCATATGTGCCGATGCACTTGATCTGCCAAATTCCGCAAAAAAACCAGGCATGACGGCTGCTATACCAACTACTTTAAACGGGTATATCTCAGATTCGTCGCCGCGTTGAATTACCATTCGTACAATATCGCCTAAATGCATATCTAAACTTACAGAAATACTCTCGGATATAACACACGTATACACCTCTTGTTCCTCAAAAAGTTGTTCAAAAGACGATAAAAGATCACCTTGGGTAAATTCTATATATTCTGTTTTAATTGTAGAAGGATATACTTCATCAATTCCTATTAAACTAATTTCACGAACAGTTAAACCTGCGTAATCGCCAATCTCTGCCGTGAATTCTTTATCTTCTTCTGAGTAAATTTGTGTTAGATGAAAAGGGCTTGCGATTACCGTAGATACTCTTTCTATTCCATCTATTTTTAGCAACTCAAATTTAAAGTCGCTCGTTAAGATTCTATTTGGGTCTACAGAATATCCATTATCTTGACTACTTTTAAGCTCGTTAATTGAAATACTTGTAAGGTCACCACCCAGACCTCCAAAACCAAACTCTTCTACTTCTTCCGGTTCGTACCAACCTTGTGTTTCTATCACCAAATCAGCACCATAGCTAAGATTTGCACTAAGCTCTGTTTCACTCGACAAAAAGCTAAATGCTCCTGCTGTAAATATCACGAAAGAAAAAGTAAAAGCAAAAGTAACAATTGTGCTCGAATTTCTCCTTGCATATCTAAATATGAATATTTTATACACTGGGGCTAATTTTTTATTAAACAAATGAAAAAACTCAATAAAAAATCTTAAAATCAAAGGTAATAATCCTAGTCCTGCTAGTGTCATTCCAATTAAAAATAGTATGAGGAGGGCTATTAGTGTACCTGACATTAGTGTAGCATCTCCAGTTATCATTATTCTTGGAATAACAAAAAGAACAAAAGCACCGTTAGCAGCCAATATAACGCCAACTATTAATAATTTATAATTTACAGGAGTCTTTTTTCGAAGTTTATACAACACATCTTCCTTACGATAAGGATGAATTGACTCAATTAATTGAAGTTTCATTACTTTTAACGCTGGAGAGATGCTTACTACAAGCCCCACACTTACGCCTATAATATATGAAAATAATATTGACCAAAATGTAATAGAAAACGATAAGTTGCCTGCTAAACCTGGTATGGCTTCTGCCACGGCAGTTTCTGCAATGGGGAGCACTACATATTGAGTTGCCAGTTGGGCAAAAAAAATGCCCAATATCGTTCCCAAATTACATAGGATCATT
>JAUWNA010000283.1 GCA_030612905.1 Promethearchaeota archaeon | reverse complement strand
TTCATGAAAAGAGGATGATCTTTATCAATTTCAACGATCGTTCCGTTTGGCCTCATAACACGAATTTTTTCGACCCAATTTTCAACCGAACCCAATTTTCCTGAAGTTATCCCACTTGCATTCGAAGCAATTAACCCCCCTACTCTTACAGGTAGCTTTAAAGCGCTCGCTGGTTGAACGGGAAAGATATATTTATTATTACTTTTAATTAGTGTGTATTTAATTAGATCTGATACCATAACATTTTGATTTACCCGAATAGTATTATTTTTAAAATTGAATTGCATTGGTTCTTTATAGGATTGAAAATCAACCATATCAACAATAATACCAAAATTTCCATAACTTCCAGAAAGACCCGTCTTTCCTCCAGCAAATGTTATGGGAATCTTAAATTTCTGAGAATTTTTTACTATAACTCGTAGTTGTGTCTCTATCTTAGGTCTAAACAGAACGTAAGGTCTTAAGTGGAGGTGTGATGTATCTCGAATAACGCTTGCTTGTATTGGATCTCCAACAAGCATCACATAACCAGATTGAAAGAGTTTGTAATATTTATTACCTTTTGATATTTTTGAAACTTTTATAAAAGTTAATTTAAAAAAACCTTCCCTTTCCATGTGGTCTAAAAATGGCTCCCAAGGTAGTTTATCTTGAAGGTTTTTAATCAAAGTATTTTTTCCATACCCGGCTATGTCTCTGTTTAATTTCATCTATCTAAGCTTTCAATTATCCTAATGTAAAGGAACTTATCAAGATTAAAATAATTGCTGTAATAAAAAATTTTTTCTTTAACGCCATTTTTTTATCAGTATGATTCCTTCAATTGAATGGGTAGATAATAAAAAAGTTAAGATGATTGATCAGACTAAACTTCCGCATAAACTTGAGTTTTTAGAGTTTGAGGATTATAGAGAAGTGGCAAACTCTATCAAAGTCATGAATATTAGAGGTGCTCCCGCAATTGGAATTGCCGCAGCAATGGGAATGGCGTTAGCTACAATAGAATATAAAGCACTTCCAAAAGAAGAGTTCCTTAAAAGAATGGAGGAAGCTGCTGATGTAATACGCAGTACAAGACCTACAGCATCTAACCTTTTTTGGGCAGTAAATAGAATTTGGGAAATATTAATTTCTTTTCCAGACAACCCTTCAAATATTTCGGAACTTGTCGTCGAAGAAGCTAAATTAATGGCTCAAGAAGATGTAAATGTTAATAAAAATATTGGTAAAAACGGTGCTACTTTATTAGAAGATGGCGATGTTGTTTTAACTCATTGCAATGCCGGCTCTTTGGCTACAGTTCAATATGGTACAGCATTAGCTCCTATTAGAACTGCAATCGAAAATGGTAAAGGAATCAGCGTGATTGCTGATGAAACAAGACCAAGATTACAAGGAGCTAGATTAACTGCCTATGAACTTCAATACGATAAAATCCCTGTAAAAGTGATTTCTGATACATCCTCAGGTCTATTAATGAGGCTTGGAAAAATAAACAAAGTAATTGTTGGTACGGACCGAGTTACTTCAGACGCAGTTTTTAATAAAATTGGAACGTATTTGGTCGCTTTAGCCGCGTACGACAATAAGGTGCCTTTTTATGTTGCGGCTCCAACTTCCACATTATCTCTGCATGAAACCGCTGACGATGTTACTATTGAACAAAGAGATAGTAGTGAGGTAAAAATTGTACTTGGAAAAGTACAAATCGTCCCTGACGGCGTAGAGTGCTTAAATTACGCGTTCGATATAACGCCCTTTAGGTTAGTAACCGGTATTATTACAGAAGATGGCGTTTTTACACCTGAAGAATTGTTAAAAAAATATAGGAGTTAGCCTTAAGAACATTTAAGAAAAACTAAAGAACAATAAAATATTATTAATAATGTTTAAAATGAAGCTTAATGAGAAAGAAAAAGATACGCTTTTTAAGTTGTTTATTTTCTCAGTAATTCAAATATGCTGTATAAATCTCCACTTAATCATTTCTGCTCTCTCAGGAGATTTTAATTGGACGGTCGAAAGATTGATGTCGTCTTTAGGAGGAAAGGTTATTCAAATTATCGACTTAGTTTCTCTGATTAATGGAATAATTATCTTTTTGTATATCATTATACTTTTAATATTACTCGAAAAAGGCTAATTTCCCTATCTCTTAATTATCAAAAATCTGTTCGAAAATATCTCGTAATTCATCCAAAGTTTTTGCCTTAGAAATTTTTATCCTAATGTCGGTTGATGTTGGAATATTTTTAGTTAGCCATATCGAATTTCTTTTTAATTCCATGAATTTGTATCTTTTAATAGGGTATGAAAACTCGGTATTCTCGTCAAGATAGTTATTAATGCAATGTTCGTAAAGATCGATATTCTTTTTCATTTTTATTAAATTATTATTAAAAACCAGTTCAACTCCTTCTTTTAAATATCTACTAATTTGATGAAAGATTTCCGGATTTCCCATAGTTTCTCTCCCAATCATAATAGCATCAACTTTTGTAAAATCTAAAAACTTTTTCGCAGACTGAGGACTTTTAATGCTTCCATTTCCAACTACAGGTATTTTTAATAGATCCTTCAATCTTTTAACGGCTTTTAAATTAAGAGCGTCGTCATCGAATCCATCTTTTACTGTTCTTCCATGAATCGTTATGAAATCAATGCTCGATTTATTAACAATCTTCGCTAATTTATCGATATTATCTGAATTATTGAACCCTGTTCTAACTTTTAAGGAAACTAAATGCGAGGAGTATTTTGTAGCAACTTTAATTAGACTACTTAATTTTTTCAAGTCATTAAGAAGATATCCTCCTTCTTTTGCCTTAACTGCTCTTTTAGATGGACAGCCCGCGTTTATATCCAATACATCAAATTGATAGCTCTCAAGAAAATCAATTGATTCTCTTAAAGCTATTAGATCGGAACCGATTAATTGCACGCTTATGGGCCTCTCCTTCTCAATTTTATATAAATCACTTAATACCGTGCGAGGATTAGTTTGAATTCTTTTAGTGTAAAGCATTGGAACACTTACTAACCCAATTTTACCAAATATTCTACAAAACCGTCTGTACGGTGCCGTAGTTACTTCTTGAAGCGGAGCCAATAAGAAATTATTTTCTAAAACAAGGGTTCCTAATTTCATTTTCAAGTAAATTTTTTTTTATTAAACTTTTATATTCAATAACCAAGAAATTTTTAAAAAACTTCATTTTATCTTATTTAGATCAATTTCTATTATATTTTAAAATCTTTTTAAAGTGAAAAAATTTATCATGTCAAAAAATATTAAAAAATATGTCTTAAAGTCAAAACCAAAAGAAATTACATATATTGACGGTGAAACATTAAAAATAACCAAAGATTTCAGCTTTTTTCATAATAAAATTAAATTTAGGAAAGAATTAACTCGCCTTCAAAACTTATTTAAAGCTTCTGCTAAAATTGCGCTCCAAGCTTCAGGAATAAGGGATTCTTATTTAAAGGAAGAGTATTCAGAAAACTTTTTGCTAGTTATTTTTACTACAAGTCAAATTATAAGAAAAGCCGATCTAATTATTGAACCGCACAAAAATCTCGAACTCAGTCCAGGATGCTTCTATCTTGAGTCTAACTCGAAATCAATGCTTTTATTAGCAAAGGATATGGAAGGATTATCATTTGGCGTAGATACAATGGAAGAAATTCTTTCTCAAACATTTGAAATTTATTTCGAACAAAAAAATTTTGATGATTATTTACAAATTAAGCCGTTTAAACTCTATAATTGTAGTAAATAACCTTTTCTCTTTTTTATCTTAAAATTAGTTAAGCTCTCTTAGACATTAGAAAAAATAGAATAAAAAAGATATTTTTAACTCATAAATTTCCAAGGTTTTTGTTTTTTAAGTTTGTAGGCTTTTTTTGCGTACTCAATCATCATCCTATTAGTGTTAAAGTAAGCTGCGAGAGAAATAGCGTTTTT
>JAUWNA010000278.1 GCA_030612905.1 Promethearchaeota archaeon | reverse complement strand
TTTGAAAAATCGGATATCTTATAGTTCTGAAGATTATTTAATGGTTAATACAAGAAATCAAAAATTAAATCCTCGCGTTATTCAGGCTGATATAAAATCGATAAAAGAGAAGTGTGGATTTCCAGATTCAAAAATTATAACTCCTCACATATTTAGACATACTGGGGCGACACATCTTAGGCGTTCTGGAATGGATATCAGTGAATTGCAGGACATATTAGGTCATAGTTCTCCAAATACTACCCGAATCTATGCTAAGAACGATATTACTAAATTAAAGCAATCGTATTCAACTATGCATCCATTAAATAATGATGATTTAAAACTATAAAAGCCAAGTTTTTAATAATATTTTTTTTTATCATAGACTTGACTATCTAATAATCTTTTAATAAAAACTTTAAAGTATAAGAAAGTTTAAACTTAATTTGTTCTATATTTACTTATACATTATTAATAGTTTATCATAGACAAGGTTAGTTAATCATGGACGAGGATAAATTTCGAAAACAATTCATGACGAAATCAGTGTTTAAGAAAGCAAGCTCGCTTGATATGAGTTATGTACCTGAAAAGTTACATTGTCGGGACGAGGCGATTAAAAGCTTAATATATAACTTTAGAAGAATTCTTGAAGAAAAAGAGCAGCCTACGATCAGTTGCCTGATTTTAGGAAAAGGCGGGGTTGGAAAAACTGTTACAGCAAGATATTTCGGTAGAAATTTTAAGAGTATTGCCTTAGAAAAAGATGTTAATATCTTTGTTGAATATTTTAATTGTATAAATTTTCGCTCAAAAAGTAAAATTGTACGAGAACTTTTGGCTAAATACACTCACGGATCTGGGCGGGGTTTTAGCGACGACGAAGCGCTCAAATTAATATTAACACAGTTAATAAGAGAAAAGGGTTATATGTTGTTAGTTATCGACGAAATTCACCTATTAAAACCCGAAGAGATTTTAGCTTTTTTAGATATCGCTGAGACATATGGACATCAAAATGCTAAACTCTCGATTTTATTAATATCTCGTAACAGAGATTGGATGAGAATTGAGACAGAAAGGATTTTAAGTCGACTAAACGAAAAGATTGATCTTAAACCCTACAATGTTGACGATGCAAAACAAATATTAGAATATAGAAGTGAGGAGGCGTTTAAAGAGTATGTTATCAGTGATGAGATTTTAGATATGATAAGTCAAATCGTTGCTGATCACGAGAATATGCGTCATGGAATTGAGATTTTGAGAAAAAGTGGACTCTACGCGGATAAACATGGATTATCTAGCGTAAATGCGGAGATTATTAGAGAAGCGGCAAATGAAGTTTACCCTACTTTTAGAGCAGATATTATTGATCAATTAAACGATCAAGAACTTTTTGCGCTATATGGGATCTCTCGGTCTCTAATTAACAATAAGGAACCATTCACTTTAGTTGACGATGCTTTCGAAGAATATCAAATAATATGCGAAACTTATTCAATAGAACCACATGTAAAAATGAGTTTTAGGAAATATATACGGCAATTAAATGAATTAGAAATTATTTCTTCGAAAACTGTAAGAATTGAGGAAGCAGAAAGAGGTCGACATCTTGAAATTACTTTGTTAGATATTCCAGCAGTTAAATTAGAAGAGTTTTTAATAGATATTTTTAACAGAAAGTTTGATTTATAAATCTTTTTTTAATTCTAATAATAGATTTTAACATAATTGACAATTGTGTTAATTTAGTAAACTAAACAACAAAAATATAATACAAATTGTTAATTCAATAACTTAAGGGATATTTATTTTCGCTAAATTAACAATGGAAAAAAAAAAAGTATTATTAACTGGAGCCTCAGGTACCGTTGGCAAAGAAACTTTCAAAGAATTGCTAAAAAAAGCCGATGAGTACGAGATTAGCTTGTTTCTCAGAGAATCTCGTAAGAATAAAAAGCTTTTTAAGCTTTATCATAGAAAAGTTAAGATTTTCTGGGGCACTTTACAAAATTATGAGGAAGTTAAAGAAGCTATAAACGGGCAAGATGTTATCCTTCATGTGGCGGGAGCATTACCAGATGTAGCTTTTGAAGATCCTGAACTAGTCGTTTCAACTAATGTAGGTGGCACTCAAAACATTTTAAAAGCAATGCTTAGTCAACAAAACCACCCTAAAATAATTTATACTTCCTCTGTTCATGTTTATGGAGATAGGCGAAAAAATCCTATCATTAAAATATCTGACCCAATTGATCGTATTTCAGACGACGCTTATGGAACCTCCAAAATTAAAGCTGAAGACCTAATAAAAGAATCTAATTTAGATTATTGTATTTTTAGAGTTTCGTATGTTACTTCAACAAATATAATTAAATTAAGACCCATAATGTTCTTCATTGCGTTAGATACAAAAGTTGAGATTATCGATGCAAAAGACGTCGGATTTGCTTTAGTTAACGCCATAGATTCAAACAAAATTTGGAATAAAACATTTAATTTAGGAGGTGGCAAGAAATGTCAAATTGAATTCAGAGACAACCTTAATGACATGTTCGAAATTATGGGTTTTGGAAAAAACTTCCTCCCTGATGAAGCCTTTTCAAAAAATCATTCTCATTGTGGATTCTTTGACGCTCAAGAAATGCGAGAGATTCAAAATATTTTAAAGTTCCAGAGATTTTCATTAAAAGACTTCTATGAAGAAGTAAAACAATGGATTGGCATAAAGCGTCATTTAATACCATTAGTTAAACCAATCTTAAGATTGTATATTTTAAGAAAGTCACAATTCTATAAGGAATATAAAAGGAATAAGAAAAAAAACAAAAGTTAAAGTTTTGTTTCTTTTCAAACTCTCAAAGTCTTCAATATACAAGTGGAATTAATGCTTTTCTATTTTTAGGGTAATCTGGGAATGTTTCAAGGTACCATTTGTGATGCGAAAGAGCTCTTGGAGCTAGATTTGCAAATGTCCATGCTACAAACACTAGTCCAGGTAGAGACCAGGTCATAATTGCCCACCCTGTCCATTCAGTAATTTCACCGAAATAACTTGGACAACTTACCCATCTAAACATACCCCCATAGGGTATTTTATATTCTGTCTCTCCCGGTTTACGTAAATCTCTAATTATTTTATCGGAATGAAGATTAATGATAATACCCATAAAGAATATTGTCACTCCTATTATAAAAAAGGGTGAGAAAAGCCATTCATCCAAATATGGCGCAGAAATTGTGTTTACCCAGCGGGCTTGCAAATAAGTGTTAATCCCATTAAAGACCATTCCAAAACTTACGATTGTCAATGGCATAGGTTGTTTTCCTCGAATCATAAAAGGAAAAATAAATGTTCGTTGTCCATAATGAAGCATCCATATGAATAGGAAGATGGTAGACATTATACTCGTTTTTCTTTCTCCTAAAAAGTATAAAACAAGATAGATTATTACTGTAGGGATCTCCATAATAAACCAGCCAAGCTTGTTGTTAATATTAGGCCCCCATCCTTTGCGAATATGTTGCCCGTAAGGAGCTGACACAAAAAAGAGTAGAACGAAGACTCCAACTCCTACAATACTGAAGAAAATCATAATTAAATTAAATATAACAATTTCACTCATAAGAAAATCCCTAGTTTCCTAATTTATGGTAACAAGAAAAGCTAAAGTAATTAAAACTCTGTTTATATCTAATATTTTTAATTGATAATTAAAAAATCTTTTTATTTGTAAAAGTTGGACAATTTTGATAAATCCTTTCGCTTTTTTGAGCTAAAAAATATACTCAAGAATTAATTCATTAAAAAATAGTAATCTTGGAGAATTTGAACTTACTCAAAGGATTTTAGATATGTGTTAAATTAACCAATTAATCAATAGGTTTTTTTTTCTTCCTTTGACTTCGAGTACCAATCCAACCAATCCTTGCGTCGGTTTTTTGCTTTCTGTACTTCATCATTTTCTAATCCCCGATCATTTCGAATCTTATGCCAAAATTGATCTAATTCGTAACGAGATAATGAT
>JAUWNA010000167.1 GCA_030612905.1 Promethearchaeota archaeon | reverse complement strand
GCTACGGCTTCGCACTCGTTACAAGCAATTAAATTTTTTAGCACAGCTTCGTCTTTATCTACGAGAAACTTCATCCATTCTTTAAACGTGGAATCGGGAATGCCTGTAAAAAAAGAGAGGTCGTATTTGTTTAAAATATCGAAAAAATCTTGACAAGAAATCATAACTATTATCTCGCTTTATTTATTTTTTGCTCTTTTCTAAGAGTATTTCTTTAATATAATTTAAGTCTTCAAAATCGTCGATCTCTTTACAGCTTACGTCGTTAATATAGAAAGGTTTCAAATTGAGCTGGTTTAGAATTTCGTTTAAAGCGTCCTCAGCGTAGTAGTTTACCTTATTATCGTTGACAAACGCACTAATTTGATCGAGCCAATGTCTAAAAAATTGGTCCGTCAATTTATAGAGAGGAGCCAAGAAAGCGCTTTTCGGTCCAGAAACATCTACTCCGATTTTAACTACGCGCTCGTCGATTATCAACGCTTTAAAATCTTTTTTAGGCGGGGGAATTTCCTTGTTTACGAGTACGCAATTTTTCTCCTTAAACTTGATTATGTCTCTTAAATTAACATCTGAAAAAATTAAGTCTCCATGTATTAAGATAACATCTTCGTTAATTATATTTCTGACCAGGTACAGGCTATAAATATAATTAGTTTCATCGTAAATTGGATTTTGGACGTATTGAACCTTTAAAGAGGGGAAATTAAGTTTTACATGGGTTCTAATTTGATCTTCAAATGGTCCCGTCAACATAATAATGTTTTTTAAGTTACACTTTAGGAGATTTTCCAATTGATAATCTAAAATGGTATCGTTATCGGTGATTTTAACAAGGCATTTAGGTTTAGATTTGGTTAACGCTCCGAGTCTTTTTCCAATTCCTGCGTTTAATATTATGACCTTCATCTAATTTCCTCTAAAATTTTTCTAAGCTGATATTCGTCCAATTTTCTCGGATTATTTTTTACGCGTTCGGGATTAAATCCGTTTTTAATAATTACATCTATATCTTCTTTTGTTTTAATTCCAAGTTCACCTAATTTAGTTTCTAAATCTATATTTTTCATTAATTGCGAAATTACTTCCTTTGCTTTTAAAGCATTTGAAGCGCCTACTATAGAAATCAATTCCTTCATAGCCCTCTTAACAAATTTAACTCCGCGCGAATCTAAAACGTCATCTTCATTAACATTGGAATTATATACGATCATAGAAGGTAGAGTTAAAGCAACAGCGTGACCGTGAGGTACATTGAAATAGGAAGTAATGGGGTAGGAAATCGCGTGACACGCAGTAGTTTTAGTTATGTTGATCGCTTTTCCAGCGTAATTTGCTGCGACAGCCATATTTAATCTTGATTTTTTATCGGGATTTGCAACTGCATCTAAAAGATTTTCCATAACAAGTTTGATAGCTTTCTTAGAATAATTTTTAGATTCGAGCGTAGAATTGATATTCCAAAAAGATTCGATAGCTTGAGTAAGTGCGTCCATACCCGAATACGCAGTAATATTATTAGGTAAGTCGTAAGTAAATTGAGGGTCTACTATTACATATTCCGGTTGCATGAAGTTAGGTTCGGCCAAAGAATATTTATTTTTTTTAATATATACAACTGCGAAATGAGTTGCTTCGCTACCGGAACCTGATGTTGTAGGAATTCTAATTAAAGGAATTCCTTTTTTCTTAATAGGATTTTTTTTCAACACTAAACTCTCGGGAGTGCCTTTATTGGTTGAAAAAATAGAGATACATTTCCCCATATCAATTACAGAACCTCCTCCAACGGCTATAATAACATCATAGTTGCCGCTTTGAAATAAGCCCAACCCTTTTTTGATATCTTCTATTTTAGGATTTGGAGTAAAATCGTTAAAACGAAAGAATTCAACACATTTAAGAGATTTGTAAATTAATTCTTTAATTTTAGTATTCTCAAACGACTTTCTACCGGTAATAAGAAATATATTTCTGAATGATTCTAATTTCAAAATCCGTTCAAGATTTTCAATAGAATTGTATCCGATATATTCAGGCATCTTTTCAATTAAGTAATTTTATAGATTAGTAAATAAAAGATTTTTACTCTTACAAAATTCTTTCTGCAACTTCTACATCACTTTTATCATGCACTTATAACCATCCTTTATCTATGTCTAAAATATTCGCTTTAAAACCTCTATCAATTATTTCTTGAATAAAATCGGTAAACGAGGCTTTTTTAAAAGAACTTGCTTCCTGAAAACTACCAGTATGATTTTTTTTGCATTCATGAAATACTTTTCTAACGATATCGACTCCATTTTCAGAGAAATAAGCAATTCCAACATATTCGTAATCAGCCATCTTTTTATCGATATTTTTTCCAATTCTCACGATATCGTTATCTCTCTGATGTAAAACTCTTCTCTCTTTTGAAGGTTTATTTTTAGTTAAAACTAAATCAAGTTTTTTGTCTATATCATGTTTATGATAAGCATAAGAATTATCGACCACCAAAACTATATCTTTCTTGATATTTAACAAATTATTGATAATTTGTTGATCGAACAGAACATCTGAATTAATATAGATGAATCCATCGGTCATATCAGCTTCCGCTTTAAATAGGGAAAATAATATATGAGATCTATCATACTCTTCGTTATCTACATATTTTACGCCATCAATATTAAAAAGATTCTTCATATAACCTCTTATAACCGTTATATCTTTAATTCCACACGCATTTAAAGTTTCTATTTGTCTTTGGAGTATTGGTTTGCCTTTTATGTTTATCAAGGATTTTGGAGTGTCAAAAGAAGGATCCTTGCCGGCGGCGGGAATAATAACTCTAATTCTTCCTTTTGTATATTTCATATCTTTTTTCTTTACTTCCAAAAACCCAACATCTTCGAATATTGTTTTTACAGGGCTGCACATTGATTCGGCTTCAAAACCCCTTTTATTTTTCAAAATCTTTAGAGCCGTCTCTTTCATGATTTTATGAGCAGAGCGTAATAATTGGTTGGCGTAAATAACGATGTTAAACCCATTTCCTTTTAGTTCTTCTTCTGTAATTATATTATAAGTCGTTGGGACGCATATTAGTGGCTTTCTAAATCCTAATTCGTCTGATAATTTTTGATATTCTTTAGCGAACTCAAATATTTCGCTGGGGTTGTCTATTTTAGAGTGAATTAAAATACCATCTGCTCCAGCTTTTAGATATTTTTTAGCCCGAAAGAGAGCGTCTTCTAACCCTAACCCCGAGATGAAGCTTTCGATCCGAGCAACGATCATAAAGTCTTGGGACAGTTGGATTTTTTTTCCTCTTTTTATTTTGACAGCAAAAACATCGGGATCTTCTTGAGTCTGTTTTGAACCAGATTCTAAACTGTTTCTTTTAGGAAACTTTTTATCTTCTATTATGACCATCGAAACGCCCATGTCTTCTAAAGTTCGAACGAAAAATTCGAAATTAGTCGCTTCTCCACCAGTATCTCCGTCCACGATTAAAGGTTTATGGGAGCTGTTTAAAATTTGTCGAATTGTTTCGTATCTCGATTCGGGTCCAATTATTTCAGCATCCGGATATCCTTTTGCGGCACTGTCAGTTAAACTGCTTTCCCAAATTGCGTCGAATTCATAGATTTCGTTACCAATTTTTTCTTTGATGTTGTTTGCAACTATAGCGCTAAGACCGTTATGTGCTTCAATGACTCTTATTAAATCTTTCTCTTTTAGCAGATTTTTCAGAGATTTCCTTCTATTTTCGGGGGAGATTCTATTTCTTAAACTCATATTTTCTATAGTAATGTAAAAATTATATTTATAAATAATTTTTAGGTTAAAAAGTGAAGCACTAAATAAATGAAGTAATTATGTATATTTAATTTTTAAAAAGTCTAAAATTCTTTTTGTAGAATTACCATCTACATATTTGTTAAAGCGATCTCTTATTATTCTTCTTTTTTCTGCGTAGATTTTTTCAATTTCATCAATATCTCTTAGTGCTTCAATTAATTCGTTAATAGTAAATAACAAAGGTCCAGGCGCAATATCATTTAGATTGTAATACATACCTCTCTTTTTAATGTATTCTTCCAAATCGTATGGAAATAATAGGATCGGCCTATCTAATAAAGAAAAATCAAGCATTGTTGACGAGTAATCAGTTATTAATATATCTGAAATTAAATATAGTTCATGAATGTCTACTTCTTTTGAGATATTTCTAATGTTAACATAACCTTGATGTTCAAATAGCTTTCCAGTAAGATGTCCTTTCAATAGGAAAAGCGAGTTAGTTTCCTTAAGCATATCTTCTAAATTTTTCAAATCCTTATTTGAAATTTTAAAACTCGAAGTTTTATAACCTCTAAATGTTGGGCAATATAGTATAATTCTATTAAAATCTTCAGATATATCAAATTTTTTCTTTAAAGATTTGACAAATTCCCCATTTTTGTTAAATAAGATATCGTGTCTTGGATAACCTAAATTAAGAATTTTATTTAGAGGGACCTTAAATGCTGAACTTAAATTCTTATGTTCTAAGTCGCCCGTTGTTGGAGTTAATATAAAATCTATATATTGGTCATATTTCAATTTTAATTTTAAAATATTACCCCATTTTGTATATACATAGTTATCTGTTTCATCAAGAACAATTTTTTTAATTGGAGTTCCATGCCAAGTTTGAATAACTGTTGTGCCAGGCGATATTTCTATTGGTAATAAATCATAAATTCCTTGAGTAATAAAAATAAATTTTGCTTTTCTCAATAGTCTAATTGCATTAACATTTAACGAGTAAATAGCATTATAACCTTTTTTATTAAGCTCTTTGACTAAAATCTTTGATTTAGCCATCCAAACTACTCTATAATTTGAATGCTTAGATAGGAATTCAAATAGTGTACGCGTACTACCTAAATATATATTTCCCCCATAAGCGCCCATAATAATCAAGTCCTCGTCAACATCACCCCGAAACAATCTAGAAATAATTTTAAGGCCAAAGGGTAGGATGATATCCCTTGTAAATTTGTAATAATTACTATTTTTTATAAAAGAGAACCTCTCAAGTTGTAAATTCATTATAAATTTCTCTTTTTTAGTAAATTTCTTTACAATTTTTAATTTTATAATATTACACTATCAAGTTATTTCTGATAATTATTTAATTTCTTTCTTCTTTATTAATACAAATTTTAATACTCTTCTTATAATTTAATGTGATTTTTTATCTTT
>JAUWNA010000328.1 GCA_030612905.1 Promethearchaeota archaeon | reverse complement strand
TTTTTAACCTTTGTAATGCCTCTTTTAACTTTTTGACGCGATCATATGGTCCTGAAACAGCAATAATTTCTAAACATTTTTCAAACTCTAAATGAATGTGCATTGTAGAAATAATAATTTCATGGAAATGATGCTGGATGTCAGTTTTTAGAATTTCATCTGTTTGTTGAACTGAAGCATAAACTGGTCTCGAATCATATTTGTGGTCGTGGTAGTCATGATCGTGATCGACTCCATGCGAATGCTCGTGAGAGTCTTCTTTTTCGGATTTTCCAATAAAATGTTCGTGCAACATAATAATCGGGATGCATCCTACAACATTCACAGACGCAACAGGAATACTTTTTTCACTAACCATTAAAAAATGCATAGCTTTTCTTATACTATCTGATCTTGAGATACCAATTTCGTTTCTAAATGCCTCGAATTTATCGTATAAATCTTTTGGAAGAGACACTGTAAAGCGTTTGTATTCCTCCATCTTAAACATCTTTAATTTTTTTTTTAATATTAATGAATTATTTTTTTATTAAAATAGCTATTGGAACGCTTGCTTCTCGCCATTGGGCAATTTTACCAGAATATTCTAAATTTAGTTTCACTCTACCATGATCTCCTAGTATTATCATCAAGGAATTATTTCTAAGCTGTTTGTAATTTCCTAAAATCCACTTATCAGTACGCAAAATCAGTTTATCAATTAAATCTTCGGGAGTTCTTTGTTTAAGTGCTTGTTGTTGTTTATGAAGATTTTCAAAATCCAAATAATGCATCCAAGAAAGCTCAAAATTATTAATTATTTTTGCAGATTCCACCCATGTACTCATATCAGTTTCTTTTGGGACTGAATGAGTCCCACCATCGTACCTTTCTATATCTTTTTTTCTTCCGACAAAACAAGTCTTTTTTCCGTGCTCATTTAGATATCTCAACAAATGAAAACCGTTGGGTTCAGGATCAAAACCACCGTACATAATTTGATGTAAAACACCTAAAGTGTAAGGATTTTTAGTGGATAGAAGTAACATCGCTTGAGAATTAGTAATCATAAATTGTGGTTTATGATATGTGAGTTCGAATAAGCCAAAATTATCAATGATGTTTACACTAATCCTTTCAACACCTCGATAGAGATCGATAACAGATTGGACGGGTTCTGGAATAGTACCGAGTGGAGGAGCAATTCCTAATAATTTTAGCAGTGTTGCTGGTAACTGATTTAAGTAACACTTGATAGTTTGTAGTTCACTCATAAAAAATTCACTCTTAATTAAATAATAAAAATCTATTCTTAAATTTAAAATTATTAAATTGAAATTAATTACAATTTATTATAAAATAATGACAGTTTATTATTTTTAGTATAGTAAATATTTTAAAAATATTAGGTTAAATTTACCTACTTTTAAAAGTAAGAGAACCCATGAAATGAAATCTTTATATATTGATACAGCTAATTCAGGAATATCGGGAGATATGTTCTTGGCATCCCTTTTAAGCTTAGTATCAGATTCAAACGAAATTATAGCTGATTTAAAAGAATTAAAGCATATTTTAAAAGGAGTTTCCCATATCGAACTTGAACTAACAAAAGTTAAAAGAATGGGAGTCGATGTTAATCAACTTAAATTAGCTCTCAAAGAATCTAAAAACCATAGAACTTCTAAGGCACTTTACAACGCACTGGAACAATTTCTACTTGAAAAAGACTTCTCTAAGCCAGCAAAAATATACGCTAAAAAAGTTTTAAATACATTATTCGAAGCAGAAGCAGAAGTTCATGGAGATCTAGTTGAAAATATTCATCTACACGAATTAAGCTCTGTAGACACCTTAATTGATATTTTAGGAGTAACTAAAGCATTAGATAAATTAGGGGGTTTTAACGAAAATTTTGAATATTATTATAGTACGGTTCCGCTTGGAGGAGGTAGCATAAAAACTGCGCACGGAGTTTTGCCTATACCCGCTCCAGCAACAGCTAGAATCTTGGAAATGTCCGAATTATTAGTAATAGGTGGCCCTATCGAAAATGAGCTCGTAACCCCTACAGGTGCTGCGCTTTTGGTCAATTTAAATCCAAAATTTGCTCGTTTTATGAACCAGATGAAAATATTAAAGGTAACCTACAGTACTGGGCAAAAAAAAATTAAAAACTTCTCAAATATTCTGCGGTTAATATATGGCGAGAGTGAAGAGACAATTAACACCCAAAATATACACCCACTACAAAAATATGTTGAAGATGTAACTGTTTTAGAGACGGATGTTGATGATATATCAGGAGAGATGTTAGGAAACTTCATCAATACTATGGAAAATGAAAAAATACTTGATATTCAAGTTTTACCAAGTGTAACAAAAAAAAATAGACCTAGTTATGTTATTAAAATATTATGTCACCCTCAAAATAGTTTTGAGATAATGTATAAAATAATTAACGAGTTAAGCACGTTAGGAATAAGGTTTTATACAGTTAAGCGAGTATGCGTTGATCGTAAATTTGAAAAGAGTAAAATTGATATAAATAGTAAAACTTACGAGTTAAATTTTAAAATATCTTACATTAAAATGAATGATAGAATCAATGTAATTAATGTAAAACCTGAATTTGAAGATCTTAAGAGAATAAGTAAAGATAGTACATTATCTATCAAAGAGATATTATTCTATTGTCAATCTGAGATAAAAAAGCATTATGAAAGCAGTAAAAAACGAAATAATTAATCAAATCAAAAAAGTAAAGAAAAAAAAAAGAAAGTTTTTTATTTAAATGGTTATACCATTCTTGCCTTAATATTTATCTACTTGGTATTTGTTTAAGAAATACTCGTCGTCAACCATTTCCTTGGAGAAATCGTTTAAGCGTTCAATTTCTTTGTTTACAGCTTCCTCTTTCTCTAGTTCCCCTAATTCATGGAAAATCTCTGCAGCTTCGTTAAAAGATTTTATAACATCTTCATAGTTTCCAGAAACCTCAAGATCTTCGGCTAAAAATACTAAACTTTCAGCTACAACTAATTTCTTTCCTAATTTCTTTTGAATTTTTAGTGCTTGATACGAAAATTTTAAGCCTTTTACGTGATCTTTAAACTTAGTATGTGTTCTTCCTAAAGTCCTTAAAACCATAGCTTCTTCGTTTAGCAGATTATTATCTATGCAATATTGTAAAATATTATTTAAAAATTGAATTAATTCTTCCTTTTTATCGCCCTTCTTACTATCGTAATGCTCAATTGTTTCATTAAAACTTATTAAAGTATTAATGATATCGCCATTTTCAAAAAATTCTTTAGACTTCTTAATATTATCAGGTGTTGCGACCATTTTAAGTCTCAACTACATCGTAATTTATTTTTTTTTTAAATTTTTAAGAATTAGTAAGTTCAATATTAATTATATTGCTCTATATTTATATATCTTAGGGTTCGAAGAAAAAGATTTAAGAATATTAAAATTCCAATAGATTTTTAATAATCTCAATTTGGATAAAATTTTATTTTGGAAATTGATTTGGGTAAAAATTTAATTTAAAGATATTCAATACACTC
>JAUWNA010000394.1 GCA_030612905.1 Promethearchaeota archaeon | reverse complement strand
TACCTATTTATTTAATACGCATTTTAACAAATTAAATTATTATTAAACTCCCTCCTTCGCAAGGTAAGTCATCTTATAACTAAATTTTTTTTATAAGATTCATTCTTCTACGGGAGTAGTTAATGTTTTTTGTTTTACTTTTTTAATATCCATGCTTTTTAACGGATTGGGTCCAGATCTTTTTACCTTTTCGTACGCATCCTCGACGCTTTTAACAAACTTTTCTGCCTCAGCACTACTTAGCCAATACATATTAACTCTTCGACTACCGAATCCTCGCTTTTCCAAAATTCTATTAGCAAAATCAACATGTCTTTGGGCGTTAAAATTTCCTTCTTTAAACTGACATTCGTTTGGTCGTCATCCAACAACCATAACTCCGTCAGCTCCAGCTTTTATGCTATATAAGATGTGCTTTACATCGACTCTTCCAGTGCATCTTACTTTAATAATCTTTACTGATGCTGTATATTTCATACGAGAGACTCCTGCTAAATCTGCAGCGCTGTATCCTCATTTTAGACAAGCAAATATTACAATTTTATAATTGTTCTCCATTCTGTTTAACCTCCTTCTAAAATTCCATCAATTTCAGTAAATAGTTGATAATCTCGATAATATCTTATGTCTATTGCCTGAGTGGGACAACAAGTAACGCAAATCCCGCACCCATCGCAGTTAATCTCGTCAACAACAGCACCTTCCTCGCCAACAACTTTTATAGCGTTTTTAGGACATGCTTTTTCACATCTTTTACAGGTAATACACAGCTCGTTATTAACTTCAGCGGTTATTAGTTCAATAGCTATTTTTCCAGGGGCGGTTAATTCAGCTACCTTGCTCGCAGCGGCTCTTGCTTGAGAAACCGAATACGCAATATCTTTTGGTCCTTGAGCAAACCCAGCTATAAAAATTCCCTTAGTATTAGTCTCTTGTGGCATTAGCCCGAAGTGAGCTTCTGTTAAAAACCCGTTTCTATCGACGTCCAAATTTAACACTTTAGCTATTTGCTCCGTACCTTTTGATGGTAATGCCGCCGTAGATAGAACGACTAAATCCGCGCTGATTTTAATGATTTCGTCAGTTAAAGACGAATAAACTCGAATATTTACGTTTTTAGTCTCTGGATCTTCAGTAATTTCGCCAACCTTACCCCGGATCATCCTAATATCAGAATCTTTAGCTCGTTGATAATATTCTTCGAATCCTTTTTCGTTCGTTCTTATGTCTATGTAACAGATGGTAATGTTCGCGTCAGGAAACTCTTCTTTAAGCAATTTCCCGTTTTTCAACGACAACATACAACAAACGCCGCTACAATAGGGTCTTTCCGTGTTACGACTTCCTACGCATTGAATGAACACAATTTCTTCAGGTTTTTTGGTGTCCGAAATTCTATGAACGTGTCCTTCTAATGGACCATTCGGTGCTAAGATTCTTTCGAGTTGGGCTTGTTGAATCACATTTTCGAACTTTCCGTACCCGTATTCTCCATATGGTTCGTATATATCCCATCCAGTTGCGACTATTATCGTTCCTACGTTAAACATAACTTCTTCGGGCACTTGACTGAAGTCAATGGCATCTAACTCACAAGCATCTACACAACTAAAACATTCAACGCATACATCTCTATTAACGTCGTACAAAAAAGGTACTGCTTGTCCAAAAGCTATATCAATTGCTTTTCTCACTCCTAAGTTTTCGTCAAAATAGTTCGAAGTATATACAGGACACACTTCAGAACAGGCACCACAGCCATTACAATCGTTATTTATGTAACGCGGCTTTTTCTCAACGGTGATTTTATAATTTCCGACATACCCTTCAACCTTCTTCACTTCACTATAGCTTAGAATTTCGATATTTTCGTGGCGATTGACTTCAAGCATTTTGGGTCCGCAAATTCAAATCGAACAATCGTCGGTTGGGAAAGTTCTATCTAACTGAGACATTCTTCCCCCGACTGTGGTATTCTTTTCGACTAAATGAACTTTTATCCCTCCATTTGCTAGGTCTAATGCGGCGTTCATTCCAGCTATTCCTCCACCAACAACTAAGGTTGCTTTTTCAACGGGAACTGTTCGTACAGGGACAACTTCTAAACGTAATGCCCTATTAACACCGCCCTTAACCAAGATTTTTGCTTTTTCTAGTGCCTCTTCGCTATCCTCAGTACACCAAGAACAGTGCTCTCTTACATTAACCATTTGAAAAAAGTAAGGATTCAAATCGGTTTTAGCAAGCGATGCTCTGTAGATAGGTTCGTGCGTCCTAGGCGTTCAAGCAGAAGCTACAATACAATTTAAGTTCTTTTCGTTAATATCCTTTATAATTTCCTCTTGACCGCTTTCTGTTCATAAAAAGGCATGAGTTTTTGAAATAACCACATCATCTAGTCCTTTGGCAAATTGTACTAACTCGTCGCAATCAACTTTACTACGTATATTTATACCTCACTGGCATGCATAGTATCCAATCCGATGATTTTCAGATTTCTCCATTTTCTTTCTTACTCCACCTCAAATTTTACAATTTTGAATTTCTATTTAGTTGTCAATTAATTTTCGATACATTAGATCGAAAGATTTAATTTATTTTATTATAGATTATTTTAATTTTTATATTATTAATAATTATATTATTTTCTATTTAACGGTATAAGTTAATTTTAATAACGAAATTAGCAAAAAAGGCACCAAGCTATAAATAATGCTATGAAAATTTAATAGAAAAAAATTTGGTTAAAAAGAGTATTTGAAGAAGAGTTAGTAGAATTTATAAGTTTAACTCATTGATTGACTTTGATTTGTTGCTACTAAAACACTTCTTTTTTCGGCTAATTCAGAAGTTAGCTCTTCTAACTTTTCGATTTTTCGTTCTAAAAGTTCTATCCTATCAAAATTAGTTGAAAGAATTCTTCTAATTAATTTATTTTCCGAGACTGTAAATGCTCCAGCTTTTTTCTTAAAAAATCTAAACCTTTTATAAAATTCCGATTTTTTTAAAAGATTTAATCGAATTATCCATTTAACCATTGGTATAAAATGTCTTTTCGTTTGTA
>JAUWNA010000500.1 GCA_030612905.1 Promethearchaeota archaeon | reverse complement strand
GGATTAAGTGCGGGAGTTTATTGTGGTAGAGCAAACAGAAGCACTATTATATTAGACGGAAAAGAGCCTTCTGCTTTAGAGAAAACGAAAGAGATACAAAATTGGTTGGGAGAGGCAGATATTGGAGGGTTAGAGCTTCTAGAAAAATTTAAGAAACACGCTGAAAGCTTCGATAATGTCGAAATTATAAAAGGAGATGTCATCGCACTAATGTTAGGTATGGGCATGAATATGGTCTCAACAAGAAACGCAAATATTACTGCTGATGTCGTACTAATCGCCACTGGCACGGGAGTAAGGAAAGAAGTAATTAAAGGAGAAAGTGGATTAACTGGTTTTGGCGTGTCTTATTGTGCGTTATGTGATGGTCCATTATTTAAAGAGAGAAAGGTCTATTTATATGGTTCGGACGAAGAAGTTTTGGAAGACGCGCTTGCTCTTGATCAAATGGGTTGTATAACACATGTCATTACTAACGTAGGATTTAACGATTTACCTGAATTAGCTACTGAAGTTAAAGAAAAAGGAATCAAAATTATTGACAACATGGAAATTGTTGAAGCTATCTCGGATTCTGATGGTCTGATCCAGAAAATTTTATGCAAAACAACAAAACCAGAGCAAGAAGACCAAGAAATAAAAGAGTACGAATTAGCTTGTCTATTCATCTTATCACACATACCTTCTAATTCGATATTCAAAAAGGCGGGAGTAGAATTGGATGAAAATGGTAACGTCGCTGCTGACGAGAATCAACAAACAAATATTCAAGGAGTATATGCAGCTGGAGATGTAACTGGAGGCCTATTTCAAGTAGTTTTTGCTGCGGCAGAAGGTGCGCGGGCAGGGATAAACGCTTGTAAGTATCTCAGAAAAACAAAGAAAGAGTAAAATTTCACAATAGTAGTTTATAAGAAAATTATATAGTATAACTAACAATATATTTTTCTATATTCGAAGTACAATGTACTGGATTTAAGTAGCAGAAAGAATTAATAAAGTAAAATTTAAATAAGAAAAATTCGTTAAGATAATGAAGAAAAATGAAAGTATATATAGATAGAGATGTAGCTGAGGATTTAGTTAGCTATAAATTAAGAAATATTCAGGAAAATATAAATAAAATATTAAAAAGATGGGATGAAACCGAAGCTTCTATATTTTTAGAAAAAGCAAAGAATGGAACTTATTCCGAAGCAGAAAATGATGCTATCGATCTCAAACAATTATTACTTGACGAAAAACGATTAAATGAGTTAATTAATTCATTTTAGAGGTTTTAATTTTTGAGAGGATTCGATAAATTAATAACTGCTCGTAAAGTTCTTCTAAATGTTTTATTTTCAGAAATAAAAAGTGAGTTTATTGATGATGAACGCCCATTTTTGAAAATTACTTTTTTTAAAGCATTAGTTCTTTATATTCGATATAATGATTATGATGAATACTCTTATCAATTAATTTACTCACAAGAACCTCTTGACAGAATTCGCTATGATAATTATGATAATATATGGAATGTTAAATCTAAACCTCATCATTTTCATCCAAGATATGAAAAAATTGCTAAACAAAGTCCGATGAATGGCGATCCTGAACACGATATTCCAATTCTCTTAAAAGAATTTATCGAGAAAGAATTTAAAAAATAGTTTTTGACTTTGGTATCACAGAGATAATACATAGATAATACATAGATATCATACCATATTATGTAATATCACGATGCTATTTATTCTATTATGGTTAATTATAAGGTTTCAGATTTTATCGAGGATTTTTTGATTTCAAAAGAAGTAGAAGAAGGGTGTGCTCCATCTACCATTAAAGCGTATCGGTACGATCTTGAAAAGTTTATTAACCTTGTAGAAGATGTTGACCTTGAATCGCCATTTTTAAGACAGAAGATAAGGCTCTTTTTAAAAAAATTAAAAGATTTAGATTATTCAAAAAAGGGTATTAGTAGAAAAATCGCTTCGCTAAGGTCGTTTTTTAAGTTTTTAACTTTAAATGAATTTATCACGAAAAATCCTATGGCAACAATTAAATCCCCAAAGATCAAACTAGAAGAGAGTCTTCCTAAATTTCTAGATATTTCTGACATAGAAGTTATTTTTAACAAGCTGAACGATCGGAGGCTATTTAATTCAAGAAAGAGCTTAAGATATTACTTAACTGTGAGGTTGTTATATTCGACTATGGCTCGTGTGAGCGAATTGTGTGACATTAAAATTAGGGATATCGATTTCAAGAATGGATATGTAAGGTTAAAAGGGAAAGGG
>JAUWNA010000144.1 GCA_030612905.1 Promethearchaeota archaeon | reverse complement strand
AAAAAGTGCGCAAAAAATTGGCAAATTATGATGAATCAATACAAATAAGGTTTTTAGACACAAATAGGAGCGTCTTACTTTTAGTAAATAAGGATCAAGGCATTGAAGTAAAGGATAATACCGGCGATGAAAATGCTCCTGTTAAAATTGAATTTGTGGCGGAAAAAACAATGCTGGATTTATTCAATAAAGAGCTTGGCGCAGTTAAAGCATATTCTTCGGGAAAGATAAAGGTTGTAGAAGGAAAAATTAAAAATTTAATGAAACTAAAAAGTTTAATGTTTTAAAAAAATTATTCATTTTTTTATTGATTTTAAATTCTTATTACATATTATTATTTAGTTTATATAATATTATTGAGTTGAGAAGTTATGAGAGCACTTATTACTGCAAGTATATCTGATGATGTTTTAAAAGAATTAAAAAAGAAAATGGATGTCACTTACGAGAGTTGGAGAGATACAGGAAATATCTATTTTGATGTCAAAGAAATGGTTGAAAAATTAAAAGGTTATGATATTTTTATAACTGCCGCAGACGATTTAAAAAAAGCTGAATTATTTGAACAAACTAACTTAAAATTGATTGTGTCTTGCCGGGGGGACCCATTTAGCATCGATTTAGAAGCTGCGACTAAAAATAACATTCCTGTAATTTATACTCCTCTTAGGAATGTCGTTGCTGTAGCTGAATTGACAGTTGGATTAATCGTTTCAATGGCAAGAAATTTGATCAAGCTAGATCGATTTTTACATAGTGATGAATTTGAAGTTATCGATTTCGAAGATTGGATAAAATGTTATAATAGATTTATGGGAAATGAGTTATTAAACAAGAATATTGGTATTATTGGTTTTGGTCAGATCGGAAGACAAGTTGCTGATCGATTAAAGCCATTTGGAGTAAAATTTCTTATTTATGATCCGTTTCTTTCTAACGAAATAATTGAAAATTATGGTATAAAAACAGATTTAGATTCCTTAATGAAAGAATCGGACTTTATTACCATTCACGCCGTTGCAACTGATGAAAATGATAATCTTATTAACGAAGAACGAATAGCAATGATGAAAAGTACGGCTTTTTTAATTAATTTAGCTAAAGGAAGTCTTGTAGATTATCAAAAGTTATACGATGCATTAAAAAGCAATAAAATTGCAGGAGCTGCTTTGGATGTTTTTCCTTTAGAGCCTATCGACGAAGATAATGAATTTTTAGAATTAGAAAATGTTCTAGTAATGCCTCATATTGGAGGAAATACCGTTGAAGTAATTAATAGACAATCAGATATGCTCCTAAAAGATATTACGATTTGGTTAGAAAAAGGTATTCCTTCACATATCTTGAATCCCGAAGTTTTCGAAGGATATAAAGAAAAAAATAAGTTTTTAGACCAGTCAATCAAAAAATTTAAGAAAGAAATTGTTAATACTTGCAAGAGATTATTGAATGATGGGCACGTGATAGGATCAGCGGGGAATGTAAGTATTAGAATTAAAAGTGGAGACGAAGAGTTTGTTTTAATCACCCCTAGTAATGTAAATTACGAAGAAATGGAACCAGATGATATTTTAATTATTAACCTTGAGGGAAAAGTAGTAGAAGGAGAAAGAAACCCTTCAGTAGAAAAACACTTACATTTAGGAATTTACAAAGAACGTGAAGATGTTAACGCAATCATTCACTCCCATGGTATTTACTCAACAATACTTAGTACACTCAAATTATCGCTACCTCCCGCAATGGAAGAACTTGTTCCCTATTTAGGAGGTAAGGTTTTGTGTGCAGAATACGGGGAAGCAGGTAGTGAAGAATTAGCTGAAAATGTAAAAGCAAGTTTAGAAGAGAGAAACGCTGTAATTCTCGCAAATCACGGAAGTTTATGTTGTGGAAGTCATTTAGACGGGGCTTATATCGTTTTACAATACTTAGAAAGAGGATCTAAAATTTATTATCTTGCTAAACTAATTAAAGAGCCATACCTTTTACCCGAAGATGTAATTGACTATGAAATGGATATCTTTGATATCTTCAAAGATTCGAAAAAAATTTAATTGCCCATAATCCGTTATTTAATTCGTTTTTATGTATTTTTTAGTAATTTTATTATAAAAAAAATTTATTAACTTTATTAATCTAAAACTCATAATAAAAAATATATCATTTGATGTTACTTTAAGAGAAAAATTTTAAAATTACAGGGCTAGAGGGAAGTAAGTAATTCAATATGACTAAAATCCGTGGTGTTCTTGTCCCATCACTCACATTTTTTAATAAAGATTTAGAGGTTAATACTGAGCTTCATTCATTACTAACTCGTCATCTACTCGTGAATGGAGCGGATTCAATTTATTTATTTGGGACTAAAGGTGCTGGGTTTTATTTTTCAGATAAATTTGAAGAAAAAATAAAATTGATAAATTTAACTCTAGAAGTCACTGGTAAAAAAACTCCGTTAATTGTAGGAATATTTGGAAATGATAAGGATCTAATTATCGACCAATTAGAGGAGTTAGGAAAAAAATTTGGTGCACTTAATTTTATAATAGCCCCACCTTATTTAGAAAAAATTGAAGATGTTAAGTCCTATTTGGAACATATTTTAGGAACTATTAACATCGATAATCATATTTATATCCACAATAATCGTGAGAAATTTGCTGGAAATGAAATTAACCCTTCTATTGTTAAGGAATTGATTAGCTATGATAATTTTTCGGGATTTATTGACTCTTGTGATAACATAAATTATTGCAAATCATATATAAATCTAATAGATGAAAATTTTTCATTATTGTGTGAGAACGAGGAGACTTTTCAGAAATTCCTTCAACTAGTTCCTTTAGACCTAAGAAAATATGTTGGAATTGTTCCCTGTGTTAGCAACTTAGTTAATTTAAGTTCAAAGTTATATTTTTGTGCAATTGAGGAAAAGATTTTAGAGCTACACCAACTTCAAGAACAAATAAATGATATTAGAAGTAATTTATATGATAATAAAGCTCAAGATGGAATAGAACAACGAGGCTTGAAATATGCGTTTTTATATTTATATAAAAGTTTTTCGTCAAATTTATTAGAAGATTTAAATATTTTAAGTCCGAATTTAAAAGGGAACCTCGATGAAATCACAAAAGAAAGAATAGAAGCATATGTGAACTATTTAATAAATCAAAAGCATATTTATCAATTATTTTCCTTAGGGAAAGATAATATATATCAATTAGATGATATGATAAACATATTTTCTAATGTAGAAGTCCTCCTTTCTCAAGGTAACATAAAGAAGGTTATTGGTCCTTTCGATGCTGATATAAACACAATATACAGAGTGAATTTTGAAAAGAGTCAGCTAATCTTCAAATTCCGGACCTTAAAATCTTTTCAATATGAAAATATTGTAAAAGAAAAACTTCTTTTTCCTTTCCTAGATGGGTCGTTAAATTCCAATTCCTTTGATCTTAGAGAAATAATAAAAAAAATCATTTCGAACAAGAAAGGAAACTACCAATTTAGTAGCGATAACCCTCCTATTATACCAGTAGCAAATTTAGTTTATTTTGATGAAACTAAAGAAGTTATTCCATATATTTTTACTATCCAAGAATATGTCCACGGTAAGTCTTTAAAAGATTTGTTTAATCAATATAGTAAAGAGGATTTAAGCTTTTCAAAGTCTAAATTCTTAACTTTGTTTA
The DNA here is from genome assembly GCA_030612905.1 of Promethearchaeota archaeon. Taxonomy (GTDB): domain Archaea; phylum Asgardarchaeota; class Lokiarchaeia; order Sigyniarchaeales; family SOKP01; genus SOKP01. Next base: position 2,027 of record JAUWNA010000144.1, on the reverse strand, counting down.
ACAATTTAGGAGAACTTTTAGGGAAATTGCATACAATATCTTTTGATTCATTTCAAGAACACATTTATAATATAGGTAAAATATCAAAAATTAATTGGTTAGAACATATTAATTCAGAATTTGAAATGGAGAGCCAAGAAGCAAGAAGAAAAAAGCTTAGTTATGATAATGAAATAAAGACATTTTTAAAGGATAATATATCGTTATTGGAAGAAGAAAACGAACCCGTCGTACTTCACAACGATTTTCAATGGACAAATCTAATCGTAAAGGATTTCCCTAACAAAATCCAGATAAATGGGATTATAGATTTTGATGATTGGCGAGTTGGTGTTAGAGCACAAGATTTTGTAAAAATGGAATTTTATACCTTAAAACCTATAAATAGCATTGATATTAAAGAATCTTTTTATAACGGTTATAAGAAAAATTGGAATATTGGGCAAGATTTTTTCAAAAAACTTGACATTTACTCATTATTATGGTTTTTAAAGAATTATAATTCATCATATGGTAATTTAGCTAATTTAGAAGGATCTAATTCAATTATTGAAAGAGATAAAATATTAAATTCATATATTAAAGAAATAGAAAGAATTATTAATTCCTAAGCCTATTCATAGAGAACACATGCCAATAGAGTAAATTTCCAAGGTGCCTTATCACTACCGTAAACCAGCGATTTAACTTCCTCAGAAGGTTCGATTCCTGAATGATCACTAAATACTTTCCAAGCAATTTTACCAATAGCGTCATGATCTTCCAGAATTGTTTCAAAATTTTGTTTAATTCCCGCCCAATATATTTTTTTTGAATCTATAATTTCCTTCAATTTTGGCAACTCAACTAATCCTTCTAGTACGAGGTTTTCAGAAACAATTGAGAAAAATTCACTAAATTTTTTTGAGATTTCATCTGGAGCTCCTAAATTTCTATCGTATAAAAACACAAGTCCAATTGATTTCATTTTTTTAAATTCACCAATACATCGAGTTAATTATCTTTATTATAAGTTTAGATTATATTCCATAAAAAATTAAACATAATCGCATTATAGTTATAAATTATGGAAGAATTAATAAATAGATATAATGAAAGTTATTCGATTGAGAAGCTATTATAAAATTGCTCACCAAAAAGCATCTTGAAATTTTTTAATCGTTTCTTCTAAGCTATCTTCGATTTCTTTTTCAAAATTCATAAAAACGCTTACATCATTATCCCAGTTAAGCATAAAGTCTTCTGAGTATAGGTCGAAAAATTTGCTAGCAATAAATAACATTTCTTGCATAACTTTTTTTTCTTTTACTTTTTTCGCTGAATTTGCTATAAATAGTAAACTATTTTGTTTTAACAGAGTATATCGCTTATCTTGTAATTCAAAATTAGATAACCCTTTATGAACAAGTTCTTCAGCAAATGAATTTAACGCACTCATTAACCCACCAAAAAGTTGATCGTCCATATTTTCGTCAAATTTACGATGATAAAGAACGATTCCAGATTCGGTTAGAATCCAAATATCTTGTAATACTTTAATGGGTAATCATCACACTCAAATTCAAACATTAGTCTTTTTATAATATAATATAAAAAAAAAGGTTTAAATTTAATCTATTTTTCACTTTTTGGTCTAATGTATCCAAAGTAAGCACCTAAAAGAGCAAAAATAACAAAAATCCAAGCTAAAAAGTAGAATAAAGAAAATCCCGGTCCTCCTGCTAGAATAAGTATTCGATCAATTAAAAAACTTAATGGGACAAGAATAAAGAATATTGCCATTACTGCTAAAGATAAAAAGGCTGTTTTAAAAACCTTATTATCTGTATCTTTATACGATTGAAAGGATTTAATGAAAAAGGGTATGTAAATTAATGCCATAAATATGAAAATAAATAGAAAAGCAAAAACATCGTATAATGTATTTCCTCTCTGATATACAAATAATGCAAATCCTCCGGTAAAAATCGCATAAAGGGTTATGATAATTCTCAAAACCTTATTGTATCCTTTTCCGAAAACTTTTA
>JAUWNA010000194.1 GCA_030612905.1 Promethearchaeota archaeon | reverse complement strand
CCTACTAAGAAAAAATGAAACTTCTTATATTTAAAATATCTACTTAGTATCGTTAGACCGACTACAATAGAAATTAATACGAATATTAGATTAAAACTTCCTTGTAAAAATTCAGTTAATTCTAAAGCCATATTTTCCACCTGAGGAAATAATTTATAATGTGTATTAAACCAAATCAGAAGTAAAAAACTTATCTTAATTTTTTAAACTTTAAAATTTCTATGTTTCACTATTAAATCTTATTTGGTCCTTCTTTTATGGTTTCCTTATCTTTAGGCTCATCGCGTGCGTAAAGATGGGGATGCGATTTAAGATCAATTACACCGACGATCAATAATGCTATACCAAGTATCACTGCTGTAAAACCTATTAATTGATATGAATTAAAGAAGAAAATTGAAAAAACAACTAATCCTCCAATTTCTAAAAATCCAGTAGAAACTAAAGGAGCAATAATCTGAGAGATTGATTGAAAATTCGTAGTCCATCCACTTGCTACCCCTTGTTTATCTGAGTCTATTGCTTTAGTAAGGTTACTTTGAATCAGAGGAGGGATAACCGCCATGCAAAAGGCAAATGGAACGACAAAAACATAAACCATCCATAATTCGGTTAGATAAGGGAAAAATAAGAAGATCACGATTAATAGTATAAAGCCAAAAATTAACACTCTTTTTTCTCCAAATTTACGCAACATTGGTTTCATTAAGATTCCAGCATAAATTAATACAACAATTCCAGCAACGCTCATTACTGAACCAATGATCGAAGGGCCAGCGCCATATCTATTGTCTAAAAACAAAGGAAAACTCGAGTTGACCATAACTGTAATCGTAAATAATAGGAAGATTTGTACAAAACGAAGATTAACTTCTTTATTCCATATACTATTATTGTTATCTGAATTATTTTCATTCATCGCTAAGCGGAGTTTAATATCGGCAATTCTTTCTTTTGGCATACTCTCAATTAATACCTTCAAAGTTAACGTAATTGCAATAATCGACAAAAAACTAGCTAATATAGCAGGATAGCGCCAATTTATAGACCCTAAAAATCCACCAATTATAGGTCCTATAATCATTCCTACAACATGACCTACCATAATTTTACTCATTTCCTCAGCTCTCGTCTTAGGAGTTGTGATATCTGAAATGTAAGCACGTATAACCGGAATTTGACCGCCAAATACGCCATCAAGAATTCTTGAAAACATTATTATATAGACTGAATTAGATGTGGCTAATATTAAGAAAGATAAGCCTGTTCCAGCCTGGGAAATCACAAGAATGCGCTTGCGCCCATACTTATCGCTTAGTTTTCCCCAGATTGGGCCAAAAATCATAGCAGTAAAAGCATTAGAGGCTATAAGGATTCCTACGAAGAAGTCAGAAGCACCAAAATCTTTTACAATACTAGGTAACAACGGAAGTACCATAGTATAGCCGAATACATCAACGAGAATGCTAAGAATAATTGTTAACATCGCGCGATTAGGGTGAATATTGTACTTTTCCAAATATTTTGCGTGCTCTTGTTTGTTTAGAAACTTTTTTTCCGTTATAGCTAAATTCTGATCGATGGTTTTATTGTTTAAATCTGTAAATTCCAAAATATTAGGTTTCAAATAATACTTTTTAATTTGGAACTCAATCTTTATATTACTGGATTGTTTTTTACAGAATTATTAAAAAAAAAAAGAAATAATTTTATTTTTTTGCTTAATATTTTGAATTAGAATATAGTAAGTAAGTTTCCAAGCAACCCTGCACCACCATTGAATATAGGTAATAAAAGTAAACCCATGAAAATCGATGCAGTAAGCGACATTACCACTAAAAGAGTGTTAATGCTTGGACCTGCGGTGTCTTTAAAAGGGTCTCCGACCGTATCTCCCGTTATACTGGCTTTATGTACATTAGTTCCTTTTCCACCTAAGTTTCCGTCTTCAATCCATTTCTTAGCATTGTCCCAGGCTCCTCCACTATTCGACATAAACACTGCAAATACAAATCCCGATAAGATAGCTCCAGCTAAGAATGCTCCTAAGGAAGCTACGCCAAAAAGAATTCCAACACCAATAGGAACGGTTATAGAAAGAATACTCGGTATAATTAACTCACGTAATGAACCTTTTGTTGCAATATCAATTGTTTTTTGGAAATCAGCGGGTTCTTCACCAGTTAATATTTTAGGGTTTTCTTCAAATTGCCTACGAATTTCTTCGACCATCTTCCCTGCGTTTTTTTGGACAGCTAATATCAATAATGCAGAGAACAAGGCAGGTATAACAACTCCTAAAAAGGCACCTACTAGAACATTGACGCTTAATAAATCTATAACAGTAAAACCAGCCTCTTCTGCAAAGGAAAACATTAAAGCCATAACGGTTAAGTTCGCAGCTCCAATTGCGAATCCCTTTGTAATTGCTTTGGCGGTGTTACCCGCAGAATCTAATTTATCAGCAGTTCTAATTACTTCATCACCTAATTCTCCTTGTTCTGCAATAGCTCTCGCATTGTCTACGATTGGACCATAAGCATCATTTGTTACTATTGTTCCTACAATTGCTAACATTCCAACAGCAGCCATTGCTATACCAAATACACCAGCTAACCAAAATGCGATTGTCATAGCAAGTATAACTCCTATTGCAGGAGGAACAACACTTAGAAGTCCATATGCAAAACCAGAAAGAATAACGACCGCATGACCTTCTTCAGCAGCATGAGCTATGTTTTGTACTGGTTTCTTATCATCCCGAGTAAAATAATCACTCGTAAAACCTAAAACAATACCAGATGCAAGTCCAATCACTGATGTGCCCCATATTCGCCATAATAACCCAATTTCATCGTCTCCTAATCCAATTGATAGAAAAATCGTTATTACAGCGGATAATGCAAAGTAGATTAAAGTAGCTAAATAGGTTCCTGTGTTTAAAGCTTTTCCAGGTTCTTCAGAACCTTTATTCTTTATTACATATATTCCTATAAGCGAAGCAATTAACCCTACGCCGCAAAAAACGACTGGAGTAACAATGAATACAGAAGTCCCTGCAGCTGTTAACGTTACATTTGCAAAAGGTGCTTTAATGGTACCCGTTACACCAAAAGCTGCTGCAAGCATCATTGCTGCAACAATCGATGCAACATAAGAATCGAATAGGTCACTACCCATTCCTGCTATGTCGCCAACATTATCACCTACATTATCAGCAATCGTTGCTGGATTTCTTGGATCATCTTCAGGTAGATTGTATTCAGCTTTTCCTACTAAATCAGCACCTACATCTGCCGTTTTCGTAAAAATTCCACCTCCGCACTTCATAAATAAAGCTATACTACTAGCACCGAAGCTAAACCCTAACACCACAAGAGGAGACTCAAAAATCCAATAGATTATTGATACGCCTATTAAAGCAACTCCCACCACGGCTAAACCCATTACTGCTCCTCCGAAAAATGCTATATCGAAACCAGCTTTTGTGCCTATGGTACAACCTTGTGCAGCTCTTGTATTTGCTTTAACACCAACATACATACCTAACCAACCTGCGAACATAGAACCCACACAACCAATTAAGTACGCTAACGCTTGTTCCCAATTTAATGTCCCAGGATTCGTCATATTAGGAAGTAAGAATAACATAACTAAAAAAAGTATTCCTACAAAAATTCCAAGAACTTTATATTGGACTTTTAAGTATGTTTTAGCCCCTTCTTCGATATATCCAGCGACCTCTTGCATTCTTTCATTGCCAGGATCTTCTTTTAGAACTAAAAACCTAAAATATACGGACAAAAGGATTGAAACTATCCCTGCGATTAGTGCAACAATTAAAATTATTGGCACTGCCATTTTTAATCACTTTTTATTTTTTTTTTATTAAAATTTTTTTATTAAGATCTAATTAATATTTATTCTATTAGCCTAATTCCTATAAATATTTTGAATTTTGTAAAATTATTGAAAAAAAATGACGAAAGAACAGCAAAATTTCAAAAAGATTTAGAGAATACCGTTATTTAATGCGATTCTTTTTGTTTTGGGTGGTAACAAAATTCAGTGATGGATATATCAATTAAGAAATTATTTTTTACTCTATTTTGGAACTTTTAATGCCTTACAAATTAAGGTTGAAGGAATCATTTCAAATATTTCTTGATACCCTTCCTCGTGAGGGATGACATCTCTTTCCAATGGTTTAGGCTCAAGTATGGTTTCTATATTGAAGCCAACCCTAATTAATCCATTGATGATATCACTAATTTTTGATGCGTGAACTCTAAGATCTATTCCTGTGGACTCTACAAATGTCACTTCTTTTTCAAAATAGCTTCCCGATATTTTAAGCTCCTTAAGATCAAGATCTTCTGCACCAAGAAGGTTGTAAATCGGGTGTTGCATGCTAAACACGAAAATACCATTCGTTTTTAAAATTCTATAAGCTTCCTTAAATGCCCCATTCAAATCTTGCATCCAATCTAATGCGAAAATAGATATTGCTATATCAAATATATCATCATCGATCATTACCAAATTCTCTAAATCACCTTCAATTAATTCAATTTTAACTCTATTTTCTTTTATTAAATTTTTAGCAATTTTTAATTGTTCTAAAGACATATCAACTCCTGTACAAATACCTCCTTTCTTTGCTAAAGTAATAGAGTTTTCAGCGGCTCCACATCCTAATTCTACAATTCTTTTTTCTTCAACATCCCCAAGCAGATTAAGTTCAGACTCCCTTGCATAACCTAGAGCATATTCAATATCATCAAATGATAACTTTCTTTTCTTCTGATATTCTAATGCTATTAAATTCCAATGTTCTTTAATGTTGTTTTTACTCATACTGTAATGAATTTATGTAATGTTATAAAATTTTTTTCTAAAGTTTAAGTAAAAATTCCAATCATCACTGAATTTTG
>JAUWNA010000311.1 GCA_030612905.1 Promethearchaeota archaeon | reverse complement strand
CACAAATAGATTTTATTGGGATTTCAAAAGCCATGATTTGTTATACTAAATAAAAAAAGAAAAAATTAAATGAAAAAATTATTTTGTGATTTTTCTGTATTGATAGTAATATATACTTATTTTTTTTAATGAAATAGCCCCCAAGTATCTCTTTTTTTTTGTAATAAAAAAAATTTATATATATCTAATTTATTATTATGATAATTTGAATTTGTTATAATTTGTCGATATTATTATACTCTAAAAAATAATATTGATAAGTGTATAAAAAATTTTGAATAAAATTAACAAGTAAAAATTAAAAAGCTGAATATTATGGCAGAAGAAGAAAGTTTTTTAAACGCGAAAGCCTTAGTCGTTGATAACGGCACCGGGATTTCAAAAAATGGTTTCGCTGGTGAAGACCAACCTCGTTCTGTATTTCCAACTCTTATAGGCTATCCTAAATATGAATCGATAATGACCGATGTCGAACATTACACTCGAGAATATTACATCGGAGAGGAAGCTATGCAACTTAAAGGTGTTTTAAAGTTGATGTTTCCAGTAGAACACGGTATTATCGAAGATTGGACTGCTATGGAAAAGATTTGGCATTACACATTTTACACCGACTTACGAATCGATCCTAGTGAACATCCAGTTCTTTTAACTGAAGCTCCATTAAACCCAAGACCAAACAGAGAAAAAATGGCTGAAATAATGTTTGAGACATTCAACGTTCCAGCCCTTTATGTTGCGATGCAAGCGGTCCTATCTCTTTACGCCTCTGGTCGTACTACGGGATGCGTAATAGATATTGGAGATGGAGTCTCTCACGTCGTACCTATTTTCGAAGGTTTCGCTTTAAGTCATGCTATCCAAAGAATCGATCTTGCTGGCCGTGATATCACAACATACCTACAAAGATTACTCCGTCAAAAAGGGTATTCCTTTACAACTTCTGCAGAGAAAGAAATTGTTAGAGATATCAAAGAAAAACTCTGCTATGTAGCAATCGATCCAGAGAAAGAAATGATGCTATCAAAGAAAGTTGCTGGAATGGAAAAAAGCTACATGCTTCCTGACGGAGAAACTATAAATGTAGGCGTAGAAAGATTTTTAGCACCTGAATGCTTCTTCAATCCATCAGTAATCGGGAAAGAATTAGAACCTCTCGATGATGTAATTGTCGGTGCTATTTCAGAATGTGATGTCGACCTCCGTAGAGACCTTTACGGTAATATTGTGCTTTCTGGTGGCTCAACAATGTTCCCTGGAATCAAAGAAAGATTAACCAAAGAAATTAAGGAACAGATTCCAGAGTCCGTTGATGTTAAAATCATTGCCCCTCCAGAGCGTATGTACTCCGTATGGATTGGCGGTTCAATCTTAAGCTCCTTGAAGACATTCCACCGAATGTGGGTTACGCGTCGGGAGTACAAAGAGATGGGCCCTCAAGTAATTCACCGCTGCTTTTAAGCCCTTTCGGGCATATCCCTAATTTTTTTGAATTTTTTATTTTTCTTTTTTTTAATTACTGATAACAATTACAATTCCTTAAATTAAATGTGAAAAAAATAAGGTATCGCAATTTTACCATTTGGATGGTCTAAAATAATTCTATCTTCATTACCAGAAATACTAATAATTTCATTATTATTAAGCATTTGAAAAGGATTATATAAGATTAAACATATCCACATTCTTTAATGAAAATATTCAAAAAATTCCAAAAATGTAAAAAAAATTAAAATAATTTGTTTAATAATTAATATAATATAAGTAACAACAGAAATAATTATAGAAATAGGAATCCAAGTAATATGCCTGAAAGTAGCGTTATTCTAAACGATCTTAACAAGGTTTTTATACCTTGTCGAACGGTTTTAGAGATGGAAGCATTAACATCTTTATTTTTGGAATATTACAACTATGATCTGATCAAAGAGGTTCCCAAAAGTCAACCATCAAGTCAAAAAATTATAGAAGCTTTTCGAATTTTAGAATGCAAACCTCTTGAGAGGATTATTGAATATTTTATCGATGTAGTTGTGCATAAACTCAAACCAATCGTGATGTATGCAAGGGACCATCAAGATCGATTTAGAATGGGAAATGTATCGGCTTACACTCAGACGCGCGTGTGCCTCTATCTAGCGCTGCATAGATTAAAGCTAAAGTTTTTGATCATAAATCATTTTATGAAGGGATTTAAAGAAAATAAATTTAAATTAAATTTACCGGATGAACAAGAGGGTTTAGGTGCTCACGCGTTTATGGCTTCCTTCTATAAGAACTACACTCATAAGAATAAAATGAATCTTAGATTAATGCTTTCAACGAAAAGAGTTTCAGAGAGAGTTAGTAAATTGATAGATCTTAAGGACATTGTAACTAACGAGGATATAATTTACGCAATAACTTTTAAAAAGTTTTTAGATGACAAGAATAGAATTAAATTTATTATGAGAGAAATTAAGGCTTCATTATTCGTATGCAAAGTCATGTTCGCACAAATGGATGTTCTTAGCCCTTTTACCGTTGGTAAAGAAACTATGATCGATGCTGAAGAAATTATGTTAAGCCAAGATTTTATACCAGTACTAATACCTGCGATTTCAAATTGTTATTTAGGGAATAATCCGGCTCAACTTGAAGATCTATTTCGAGCTTATGAATTTATGATGAAAAGAGTATTGGAAGGACTTAATTATGGCATAGAAATTGCTTCAGGAGGCCAAATAATTCTCGGTTTAGACGAAACAATATACAATTCAGGAAATATCTTCGATATTTAAGTAATATGCTGAAACTTACGCGATAGAAAAAAATAATAAAAATTAAAAAATTGAAATAAATTATTGTCGCTCTTTTAAAGCCTTTGTATATCTCTCGTATTTCCTTTTGCCAAAACCTATTACTTTAGCTAACATCTCTGACTTTTTGACGGATGTGTTAAATTCGTTTGGTTCTTTAATATAACCTTCTCTTAAAGCATTGTTGTAAACATCTTCACCAATTTTTGTTCTTATCACCGTCGTAGTAAATCCATCTTGCGACCCTAAACCCCCAAATGATATGTCTGCATAAACATTGGAAAAGTCACGGCAAGCATAACAAGCTGCTCTAGTAATTCCTCCTAATTCATTAAAATCGATGTGGATAGATTTCTGATTTTGAAGCATTAATATAAGGTCTTCTTTGATATTCATCTTTTCAACTTCGCTAAACAAGAAGTTAAATTTTTCTTCCAATTCTTTTCGTCCTTCAGTACTAAAAGAAAAATTAAAATTGCAAAATAGCCCTAAAGTATATTTTATTATGTGTGCAGGTAGAATACTTAATTCTTGCATTTTCCTAATAGACATAATTTGGCAAGGGGTACCAACGACGGCAATGTTCATCATATCCGAGCTAACGACTTTTTTTAATTTAGTTATCGTAGGAATGAAAGTATTATAGTTTTCTAAACCAACAACGCCTTGAGATAAATCAAAATGAGATCCTGCGGCTTCAATTAATTCTTCTTTAGTTGTCGCAAAGAAGGGTATTCGGTTAAACGGTCCTTCCTTTTTAGAAACTATAGCTCCGTTTATTAAGTTATGATCTAATAAATAGCTAAGGATGGCAGTTACTACACCTCCATCAGTCGCATTCTTTAGAATATCTTTCGAATTAGCCTGACTTGAAGTTA
>JAUWNA010000466.1 GCA_030612905.1 Promethearchaeota archaeon | reverse complement strand
TCTTTGGGTTCGTAACATCTAATAACCAAGCGTTCAGATTCGATGCGATATGCAGGCCCTAAATAAGTAGGAGACATATTAATAGGATATTTTGATCCTTGATAAATTATCCAAGAAAAATACAATAAATCTTAGATGTACATTCCTTCAGGTGGAGGTTTTACTTTTGGTATTCTATTATTAGTAGAGTATATTTGCCTTAATATGTCTTTAAATCCCCTAACATTATTTCGCCAGAACAAATCGCTTAAATCTATGTTTCTTGGATTATAACCTGCTTGATCGTAGATTTTTCTTCTTACAGGATTTATTAAGGTGTCATAAGCTTCGTGTAGTTCTATAAATTTCTCCTTAGCTTCGGGATCCGTTTTATTAAGGTCTGGATGAAATTTTTTCGCTAATCTTCGATAAGCCAGTTTAATTTCTTCTTCAGAAGCGTCTTTTTCAATTTCGAGAACTTTATAGTAATCCTTATTCTTTGCCATATTAGATATTTTTCTTTTCTTTTGTTGTAAGAAGAAAATGAGGAAATATAAACTTAAGTACGAGTTAATATCGAATATTTCCTCTTAAAATTTTAAATCTAAAGGTATTTTCACACATTTCTTTTTAAAAAATTAATTGGGAAGGTTTAATCGAAAAGGAATTGCCCACCTAAGAAAACTTATATAAATCCTTGTTCTTTAAGAAAAAAAAAAGGGGAAATTATTTGTGTTTCTATTTCTCTTTGATTGCTTTATGTTCGTAATCTTCCTTTTTTAACATTAAGAAAGCACCAAGGCCGATATTAGAAACTATGGCCAAAAATAGAAACACTATTAGATACGAGGCAGTAGCTCCTAAAATAATCCCTGTTAAAGACAACCCGAGCGTAGCACCTAAATTTGCGAAAGCATTACACATCGAATAATAAGTACTACTCATCTCGGGGTGCTGCTTTGAAATTTCGGTTACTACGGCAGCGTAGCTAGAATGTCGCCACCCAATTGCACATCCTACAGTTGCCGAAAAGATCAATAAAATAGGCCATTCTAATGGAACCATCATTAACAATAAAGCGACAGTAGTTATTATGTACGCAATATAAACGCTTGCTTTTCTTGTGATTCGATCAGCGATTTGTCCTCCAATTATTGCTCCAATTACCACTCCAATAGCAATTATCATAGTTATGTAACCATTTACTAAGTAAATATTTAAGTCTCCGCTAGGTAATGAAAGGGACGTCCCGCTCGAAGATATTAAACCCATGTTTATTAAGATGAAAAGTGATACAAATAAAATACCAACAGAATCTACTATAGCAGCGAATAAAGAAAATCCATAAGTTTTCCAATCTCTTTTATTATTGAACATTTCCTTGAGATGCTTACCAATTTTGGCTTCTGGGTATACCTTAGGCTCTTTTATGAAAACGGTTAAAAATGAACATAGAATAGTTAAAATTCCTATAATGATAAACAACATCGGCACTTTTAAACCGCCAGTAACTACTAATAGAGCAAATAATGGACCACCAGCTATTGCTCCTACGGACCTTATACCCCAATTAAACCCTGATACGCGCCCTAATTTTTCCTTTGGTGTAATATCCAGCATTAAACCGTCAATAATTGTATCACCGAAAGCAACTCCAAGAAAAATTAGAATACCCATAATTGTAAAAACAGAAATGGCATTTTCAGCAGTAATCGTGTTAACAGATCCTAAAATGATCCACAATACTCCCGAAAATGATACCGCGCTTATTATCCAAGGTCGCCTTCTCCCTATTTTTTTTAACCCAAATTTATCGCCAAGAATTCCATAAAAAATTTTAAAAATCCAGGGTAAAGAAATTATTGATCCCATAAACGCGAGTTGCGAAGCGTCAATCACTCCAATAAATTGGATCAAATAGATTGGTATAATTACCGCAAATAAAGATTGATTGATTCCTTGAAAAAGGTAATTCATATTAAAAATAGCAATAAAATAATTCTTAAATTCGACTTGTTCTTGTTCACTCATTTTTTTATTTAAAATTTTGATTAGATTCAATAATTAAATTCTTCGAACTATTTAAAATTTCCATTACTATAATTAGCATTTTTGACAAATTGGTCGAATAAAAAATCATAGAATTATTGTTTAATCTTAGCGAATGACAATTTTGAAAAATTGGAGGAGTTAGTGAGTAACATGCCAATTTTAAGTCTTGAAAAATCTGGGCAAATTATCGAAGCGAGAAATAAACTCAAAAATATAATCTATGATGAATGAGCTACATTTACTTGTAGAGATGATGAAAATATTTGTAATGAATAATTCATTAGCTGATATACTTTTTTTTTAATCTATCTATCAAAAGAAAGAAATAATTAAGGAATAATAATCGTTGTGTCTTCTTTTATTCGATCTAATACGATTTGGGTCTTAATTTCTTCAACACCAGGAAGATTTCGCAGTTTTTCAATTAGAATCATCGAATCTTCGTGGTCCAGGCATTTAGCCATGATAAACAAGGGATATTCCCCCGTTACT
>JAUWNA010000392.1 GCA_030612905.1 Promethearchaeota archaeon | reverse complement strand
GATTTTTTTGAAAAAGAAGAAAATAAATCTAAGAAAGTTCTTTTCTGGAACACTTATAATTCGAACGATTTGGATAAATATCTTAGAGAAATTGAATTTGATTACGAAAAGTTACCAAAAAAATTTCATAAGTATTACGAGCAACAAGCCTTCCAATGTTGGCGCCTTGCAAATTGTCCCGAAGAAGTGCGAATAGAATGTCCTGCGTACTTAAACCACGAATATAGGTTCTGGAAAGTTGCTGAGTGCAAGCTTTCTGAGGAAAAGAAAATAGAAATTCAAGAAAAAGTGAGAATGGTTATTGAATTAGAAGATGCTTAATCAATTATATTTAACTGAAGTTTAAATTCTTCTATGAGTTGTTTTTGATATGTGATCTTTTTTTATTTAATTCGTCTTTAACTCTTTGATGTTAGAAACAAATCTTTTGAGTAATTCATATATTTTTCCAACATCAGAAATCTTTAATCTTTCGCTAGGAGAATGTAGACTCTCCACTGTGGGGCCAAGCGCTACCATTTGGAGTCCTGAAATCCTAGTACTAATCATTCCCGTTTCTAACCCCCCATGAATAACGTTTGTTTTTACGGGTTTTTCCAGTAAGGTATCATATTGCTTTTTAACATATTCTAAAAACTTAGATTCTAGATCTGGTAACCATTCAGGTAAAACGGGTCTTAAAAAAACTCTCCAACCCCCAAGTTCTCCTAGTTGTTTCATAGAAACGCAAAATGAGTTTAATTCATCTCTTATTATGCTACGAGGATACAGCCAAATAATTTCTTTATAGTTTTCAGTGTTAACGGTGGCAAGATTATTTGAACTTTCTATAAAGCCCTCATAAATGTGGGATTTTTTAAGCACGCCATGAGGGATTATATTAATGGTCGATAACAATAATCTAGATTCCTCATTTGACAGATAATTATCTGGAGAAACATTCTTATTTTCAATTTTAAGGTGAGGTTCATATTTCTCGTGATATTGATAAATTGATGCGATTTCTTCATTTAACAATTCTTCAAATTCCTCGTGATCTTTAGCAATCCCAAATTTTATTAAAGATTTAGCCGGGATGACGTTTGATTTAGTACCGCCTTGCCATTTACAGACATAAATTTTCATTTCTTGATTGATTTTTGATAAAATTCTACTCACTAACTTATTCGCATTAGCTCTAGGTAAGTGAATATCTTCTCCCGAATGTCCACTTAATAGTCCATGAACTAAAAGTTCATAGAATTCCAAATCATCGCTTTCTTTATACTCTTTCCAAGTAAATTTTTTTGAGAACCTTACTCTTCTTCCACCCACAGAACCAATTACAATTTCCCCGAGAGGTCCAGCATCTAAATTAATCATCAATTTACTTTTTATATCAAGAGTTTTAGGATCTAGTTGAGTTGCTCCATCAAAACCATCTTCTTCATTCACAGTTAATAAAACTTCAATTGGTCCGTGGGATTCAATTGAAGTATCAACTAAAATAGCTATCGCAAATGCAACTCCAATACCATCGTCAGCACCTAGTGTAGTTCCATCTGCATCAACCCATTCATTATTTTTTTGAATGCGTAGTGGTATTCCTTTATTAAAGAAATCAAAACCTTCGGGCTTATCAGTTTCACAAACCATGTCAAAGTGAGCTTGAAGCATTATTGATGGAGTTGTCTCTTGTCCGAATGTCGCTGGTTTTTTGATTAGGATATTTCCAACTCCATCTTGATTAATCTGATAATCAACATTATTTGATTTGCCAGCCTCTAATATAAAATCTTTTATCACTTCACGAATTCTTTCTTCATGTCTAGAAGGTCTTGGGGTATTTGATATTATTTCAAAAATATCCCATACAATTTTTGGTTTTAAATTTTCTAATACCATTTTTATCCTCTACTTAGCTATTTATTGTCGTTTTATATGTTAATAGAATATTTAACATAGGATATATTTTAATGCAAAATCTTTTAGTTTTGAATATTAAAAATGATTTTTTTAGCTTAATATGCTGTTAACTTATCTCTTATTGTTTCTTATGATTTTTTTATGGGGTTTCTCTTTTATAGCTGTTGATATCGCTATGGATTTTGTACCTCCGCTCTCAATTGCTTTGTATAGGCTATTAATTGCCGCAATTTCTATGATTATTGTTGATTGGTATTTAAGAAAGAAAAAAAAACCCATGATTAATTCTTTAAGAGAAAGAGAAGATGAGAATTCTAATAAGCAATATTGGCTATTAATATTTTTAGCAAGTTTAGCAGGAGTGTCTCTATATCTTTTTATAATCTACTCGGCTATTGATTTGATAGGTCCGTCAATACCGGTATTTTCAGATTGTTTAATTAATCCCATACTTATTACAATTATTGCTCTTGTTGTTTTCAAAGAGAAGCTAAGCAAGAAAAAAATAATAGGTTTCGCTATAGCTTCTTTTGGCGCATTTTTATTAATAACGGGAGGTAATTTAGGAATTCTTCAACCTGATTCACCTAATTTTTTAGGGTATATCCTTTCTCTTTTGGCTCCTTTAAGTTGGACAAGTTATACGATAGTTATAAAAAAATTGAAAAAATTCAATAGGTTCAAGTCTGATTTTCAAAATCTTAAAAACATCTCTATATTTGGATGTTTAGAATTATTTCTATTAGTTATTTTTAGTAATCAATTTGATGTGTTTCTTAATAATATCTTAAATGTTGTTGTGTTTCTGTGCGCTTTATACCTCGCTTTAGGAGCATTCGTAATCGGTTATTATATTTGGAATTTTTCTCTTAAGAAGCTAAAATCTTCAAATGTTGCATCTTTTTTGTACTTACAACCGTTTTTGACCTTAATTTTATCAATTGTCTTTCAGCGCGACGATGTTATCGGGTTATGGAATATTATTGGAGGGATTGTTGTAATGATCGCAATAATGATAATTAACTTTGAACTACCACACCCTAAAGGGTGATGGATTCCTTCTTCCTCGAAAACTGCCCGAAAAGATTCTGAAGAATCTCTTTAGGTCTTACATCATCTCCAAAGGCGTGACTTCCCGTTGTTCCAACGGTAGTTTTATCATCATG
>JAUWNA010000010.1 GCA_030612905.1 Promethearchaeota archaeon | reverse complement strand
GTGAAATTTGACTTTGTGATAATTGACCAGTAGACATATTAGAGGCATGGACTACTTGGGCAATACACATTATTCCAACAATAAAATAAACCGCGCCAATTTCAGATTTCCCTATCATTCTTTTAACTTGGCGTTTTCGTTTCCTACTGATTCCTATTCTTTTTTCTCCATAAAAACTGCCAAAAATTTTCAAAATGCTAACTAATCCGTAGGCACCCACCAAGCATGCAGCAGGAGCAAATAATAATATTATTCTTATCATACTACCGGTAAAGTAAAATATCAAAATCATAAAAGTAATTAATAAATAATCCGAAGCACTACCTCTTTTGAACAAGAAGAACAACCCAAGGGGTAAAAGCATTAGGGGGATTAAAGTATTATAGTAGAATACGCTCCAAGAACTTGGCATGTGCTCAGCTACAGACGCAACAATACTCAAACTATCTCGAACCAAAGGACTTATAACGCTCAGTAATCTTTTTCCAAATCCAAATGGAATTAAATCAGGCGCCACCCAAATAATTACGGCACCTACTACAATAAGCGGTATTAAGCCCCATTTTAAAAAGTCTAATAATCCGTTATATAATCGAGGATAAGCACCTTTTTTTGTATGAATAAAATGAAAAAAGATTAGTAATATCATAAAAATAAAAATCCCAACTAGTTCCAAACTAGTGAAAAAGCTAGCATAGTTGAAAGTAGAACCTACGGAAAAAACTAATAATCCTACGCCTTCTATTCCGGCATATGCTATTAAGAGATTTGAGTCGTACTTTTTGAGTAAGATTAAAATACCACATACCATAGGTAGAATTAAATATACAAAATTATATCCACCCCAACTCAAGGCTAAATATCCTAAAAATAAACCGCCCAAAATGGAATCTAGGATTTTTCCTGTTCGTACGGTTTTAACAAAGAAATATAAGGTCATGAGAGTTGCAAATACACCAATTGTTTCATTATCAAAAAAACCCGCCATTGTTCGTTGCATAAACCCCGGATTAAACGCCAAGAAGAACGCAGCCATTAGCCCGCATCTTCTATCTAGCGCTTCTTTTCCCAAAAAGTAGATTGCTAAAACAGAGGCTCCGCCCATAAAAGCTGGAAAATAGAAACAAACATCATAAAGGGATATTGGAATCCCTATTAAATTAACTATTTGAAATATTGTTACTACGGTAAAAGTTAATCCAGGTCTAAGATTTGAACGAACATATCCCTCTGGAAACCAACTTTTATAATCAACCCAATTAAAATAGTCGAAAACAGAGTGTGTTGATAGGTATTCAGCGTTGTAATATTGTATCCACGGGTCAAAAGCTTTAATTAAGTAATTTCCCGCTGCAACTGGAGAAAGTCGAATCATTACAGCTAAAAATAAAACTAATAACAATGCGGAGAAAAACAAAATATTATATGATTTTATTGTAATACTCGCTCTAATATGATCTCGTGAATTTTTTAATGATGAATAAATTTTGGACATATTCTCTCTCTAAACGCTTTTAATATACTGAAATTATCATATGAAATTTAAAAATATAAATGTTAAATTCCATTAAAAGCTTATTTTTTGATAAATTAATTAATCTCAATATTATAACATGAGTTTAATTTGTTTGAAAATTCCGATTTCATACATAAAATTAATATAATTTTAATGATGAAATTATTAGGAATGGAAAAAACAAGATATCTCTTTAAATTTTTTTACATAGGAACGGATGAATATTTCGGTTCTCAACGACAACCAGATTATTTGACCATTGAAGAATGCTTACTAACAGCTCTACAAGAAAAGAACTATATAATTGATATTCGGGAATCAGGTTTTGAAGTGGCAAGTAGAACAGATAAGTTCGTTTCGGCTCGAGGGTCTACATTTTCTTTTATCACAGAAAAAATACCGATATTGATGGAGATTAATACTGCTTTGCCAAAAAATATTGGCCTTTGGGCTTATTCAAAAGTTCCAACAGACTTTTATTCAAGATATAACGCACAGTTTAGACATTACAAATATATTATGCCATATCCAAAAGCTTTCCTTAAAGACGACTCCATAGTTAATTTTAAGGCTATGAAAAAGGTATGTAAGGCTTTAGAGGGACGACATAACTTTAAAAATTTTTCTAAGCCAGGAAAAGAAGAAGTAAAAAATATTAGAGATATGATTTCGACATCAATTAATATAGAAGGAAATTTTATTATTTTCGATTTTAAAAGCAGAGCTTTTCTAAGACAACAAATAAGACGAATGATAGCTAAAATTTTAGAAGTAGGACTTGGTAAAATCAGCTATGAAGACTTTATAGATTTATTTAACCCATCCAGAGATATCTCTTATCAACCTGCTAATCCTTTTGGATTGATCTTGTGGGATATTAACTATGGTAATAACGTAAGCTTCGTAATCGATAATAAATCAAAAGAGCGAAGGGATAAATATTTTAGAGAGCAAGAACAAAAATTTGCTTTAAAAAAAAAATTATTTAATTTCATGCAACATAACAATATTGGCTAATAACGCTTGTAATTGAATCTCTTCCGTACCTCCTTGGCTTAATCGGTATTCAGATTCAGCTAAGAGTTTAGAAAGCTCAATTTTCAGGTCTTCTGAAATCTGTAAGTCATAAATCTCTCGATGTATATTTTTAATAATATTAATACCCGACAAACCGTATTCTCCTATGATATCGTTAAGTAATTTCAAAGAGAATTGTAATTGCCCTTCAATTGCAGTCTTTAAAATTTCTCTTATTTTATCTGATGGTACTTCGCCAGCAACACGAAAAACTATATCTTGATCAATTTTTTTTGAAATTGTACTACAAGATTGCAAGTAATTTATAGCTCTACGACAATCTCCCTTCGATACATCTGCTAAAGCAACTAGCCCATCTGGGGTTAGGCTCATTTGTTCTTGATTGGCAATAAATTTTACTCTTTCTTTAATGTCGTCCTTATTCAAAGATGAAAATCTAAAGACAACACATCTAGATTGGATTGGGGGGATAATTTTATTAGAATAGTTACAAATTAAAACCATCCTACAATTTTTAGTGTATTTTTCCATTGTTCTCCTTAGCGCTTGTTGAGCAGGTGCCGTCATATTGTCTGCCTCGTCTAAGATTAAAATTTTAAATGGTATGTCAGACGGGGGTTTTGCTTTTGCAAAATCCTTAACGTAAGTTCTAATAACATTAATACCTCTTGCATCGCTTGCATTTAATTCCAAAAAAGTAGTATTAATCGCCATTTTTCTACCATACAAACCCCTAACCATTGCTAGAGCAGATGTAGTTTTACCAGTACCCGCTGGACCAGCAAATATAAGGTGTGGCATCGATTTATCCTTAATAAATTGTTGTAAACGCCTTATAATTCCCTTTTGATTAACGACATCACCTAAAAGGCGAGGTCTATACTTTTCTACCCAAGGTCTGTTATCCGTTGACATTTAAACACTAAATTCTAAAGGCTTATAATAATATATAAAAAAATATAATTAAGAATTAAAGTTTCTTTATTTTATTTCAGAACTTTAATAAACAGATAGGAAATTTTAAAATGACAGACTTTAAAATTACAAAAATTAGGTCTCGTTGGATTTTAGATTCACGTGGAAATCCAACAGTTGAAACCGATGTTTATGTAGGTAAGATTTATGCAAGAGCGGCTGTTCCTTCAGGTGCATCAACAGGCGTTTTAGAGGCTCTTGAATTGAGGGATGGAGGAGCTGCTTTCTTGGGTAAGCATGTAACTAAAGCAGTATCAAATGTAAATACTATTATAAACAATAAACTACAAAGTTTTGATGTTCGAGAACAAACCAACATCGATGAGGAGATGATTGCAATTGATGGCACGGAAAATAAAAGTAACTTAGGAGCCAATGCAATACTTTCAGTGTCTTTAGCTGTTGCAAAGTTAGCTGCGATTCTATCTGAAAAACCATTATTCGCTCATCTCCATGAATTAGCATATCATAAGACTCGAAAAGATTTCTTATTACCCTTACCATGCTGTAATATTCTAAATGGAGGGGAACACGCGGGCAACGATTTATCGATACAAGAATTTATGATTTTACCCGTAGGGGCTCCAAATTTCGCTCAAGCTATCCAAAACGTCTCAGAGGTGTATCAAACATTAAAGAAGTTATTAGCTAGAAAATATGGGCCTTCAGCAACTAATGTGGGTGATGAGGGTGGCTTCGCTCCTAACTTATCCTTAACTAAAGATGCCGTAGAGGTTATCATAGAGGCAATTGAGGAAGCGGGCTTTTCAATGGGAACTGATTTTTTCCTAGGAATGGATGCAGCCGCGAGTGAATTTTTTGAGGATGGTACATACAATATTGACGGTAAGAAGTTAACTGAAGGGGAACTATTACAATATTATCTTGACTTAATTAATGATTATCCATTCAAGTCAATAGAAGATCCATTTGACGAAAAAGCATTTAGTGGTTTTGCCAATTTAACTGCAAAAGTCGATAAATCAATACAAATTGTAGATGATGACCTTACAGTTACTAATATTAAAATACTTGAGAGGGCAATTAAAGAAAAAGCGGGGAACGCGTTGTTATTAAAAGTAAATCAAATTGGTTCGCTAACTGAAGCAATAAATGCTGCAAAAATGTCCTTCAAAAATGGATTTAATGTCATGGTATCCCATCGTTCGGGCGAAACTGAAGATCCCTTCATAGCAGATTTAGCAGTTGGCCTATGCACAGGACAATTAAAAACGGGTGCAACGGCAAGATCTGATCGAACTTGTAAATACAACCAGTTGTTAAGAATTGAGGAATTCTTAGGGGCAAATGCTAATTATCCTAAACATTTAGATTCTTGGAAAAAATTTCAATAATTAAGTCTATTTTTTTTATTTTTTTTAATTTTTGATAAATCTATAAACATTTACAGCAACTTTTTTTGTCTTTTTTGTATGGAACGGAAAAGACCTTTCTAAAGCTAAATTAAACGGTAACACATAATTGATGCTCCAGTTTTTTAAGCTCACAAATTTAGATATAAAATTATGAACTTTTTCGTTAGCTAAATGAATAGAATAAACTACATCCGAGAAAGAAAAGGCTTTTTGTAAAAAAAATCTATCTGCAGTTTTTTTTTGCACTCCAAAAGGAGGGTTCATAATTGTCGTGATATTTAACTCTTTAGGAAATAAATGCGTTGAGATTTCAAACCTATTAATGTCAGCGCAAATAGGTAAAATTACAGCTTCAAGGTCCAAATCTTTAACGTTTCCTTTTAAAATCTTTATCGCGTCAAAATCTATATCAATGCTTAAAACATACTTAGCTTGAAGGTACGCGCAAGCAATCGATAGTCTGCCCGTTCCTGCACCAAGATCGATTATAAATCGGTTTTTAATGTCGTCAAATTCAACTCCCGCAAAATATATGATGTCTACCGCACTATTCGCATCAGTGCAATATTGCTCTAAGTCGATTTTAGGATTAGAAAATACTTCTGTTTGTTGAACTAACGATATTAAATCTTTTTTATTAATCTCAATCGCCTAGATTATCCACGCTATAATTATATTTATGAAAAATTATGAAAAAACTTAATTGTTTTAATTATTTATAATTTAATAGGGAAATTAAAAGATTTTTGTTAAAAATTATGAAAGAATCAGCGAAAAATAAACAAATCGTTCTTACGGGTCAATATTTAGGTGTTGTAGAAGAATTTCTACCTGATAAACAGTCTACTTATGTCAAAGATGGTCAAATTATAGCATCTAAAACTGGAATAATCAATATTGATACGAACAAAAGATTAATAGAAGTAAGGGGTCATCAAGAAGAAAATCGAAAAACAGTAAAGATTGGCGATCGAGTAATCGGGACGGCACTGTTTTTAAGACAGTATTCTGTAGGCCTTAATTTTCATACAATCAATGGAAAAATTCATTTTAATAGCTCTTATTTTGGAAATATTCATGTTTCCCAGATATCTAAAAAATACATTGAGAGAATCGCAGATGCTTTTCAAACTACCGATATTATTCGAGCAAAAGTAATTGAGCAGAATTATAACGAATATAAATTAAGCACCTCTGGAAGAAATTTTGGAGTTATTCATGCTGATTGTTTAATATGTGGAACAACTCTTAAGAAGATAGGGTTAGATAGATTAAGATGTCCCAGATGTGGAAATCTTGAAAGCAGAAAATTAGCAGACGATTACGGAAATATAACTGAAAACTTAAGATATTAAAAATTAACTAATTTTTAAAGGTTTTATTCTTGGGTAGCCATGGTGGAAGAAAAGTAATACACTTCTATAATTCAAATGGGGAGTTGGATAACACTATTAAATTTCTTGAAGAAGTTCAAAAAAAAATAAATTATCTTACCCTAAACTGTACAGTTGATGGTAATTCAATAAAAATCTCATTGTTTGGCCCTAAAGACCTCCAATATTTAGCAACTGAAAGGTTAAAAGAGTTAGCTAATCGATATTTATAAAATTACTTATCTTTTTAGTGTCTTAAAACCAAAAAACATTTATTTAATTCTAAATTAGAGAAATTAGATTCACAGATTTTGGTAGAGTATAGATGGCAAAAAAAAAAATTGAATTAAAGGAAGAAGATAGCGATCTTGAAGACATTAAAGAAGATTTATTTGACAAAGAAGATATAGATAGCCATTACCCCGATGTATCAAATGAATCTGTGAAAAAGGACGAAACACCTATTGCAGAAACACTTGAGCAGACTGAGGAAATTGAATCGGAAGAAGAAGGCGAAGAGGAAGTAGAACAAGCTCCAGAACTACCAGAATACACAATATTAGAATTAAATCTTATAATTGGTCCAGGGGACAACGATTATACGTTAACCCTTAAAGGCCAATCGCATGGTTTTTGTAATCTCCTTGTAAAACATTTGTTAACGCTTGAAGGGGTTATAGCTGCGGCCTATAAAATTACGGAAATAGCCATATCCCCACCTCAAATTTTTATTAGACTTGAAGACGGATACAAATTAAAAGATATTTTTTCTAAAGGAATAGATGCTTTGAGAAATGAAGTTGCTGAAACCCAGAAAGTATTCAAAAAACTTATGTAATGAATCTTTTTTTCAATTTTATGAAAAGTTTATAAGAAATTACTGATCATCTATTCTTAATGGCATATAATTTTTTATTAAAAGATTTAAACCTTAACCTAACCCAAAAATCCATAGGAACTGATAAAGGGTTAGCTAAAATCGGGGATGGTGTTGTTAATCTTACTTACTCGGTTGCTAAATCCATGTATTTAACTCGTAATAACAAAAATAATAAAATTATTCGAACGGGTAAGAAGGTAAGCAAAACAATTTTGGCAGAAGCTTTAAAAGACGCAAACATGAAAAGTTTTTCTAGAAATAGAGCAAACGCTCACGATCTCGCAGACACCGTTGAAGCTATTATTGCTTACATCTGGTTTAGTGAAAAAATGGCGATGGAGGAAATGATAAATTTACTCGCAGATTCTCTTACAGGAGATTTATACATAAGGCATATCGAAATAGAAAGCGCCAAGATTGCCTTCACAAAGCTCTTAAATCACATTAAAAAATACCTACCTGAGAATTAAGCATGAAGGATTTTCCAATAACAATTGGATTTGACGATGCAAGATTTAACCTCAAATCACATTCTAAAACTACTGATTTAATTGGGATCGTCTGTCAAGGTGTTAGGATGGTAAGTATGGTTAAAAAAGAAATAATAATTGACGGAAGCGACGCTACAGAAGTTTTGATCGAACTCGCTAAACGAAACGAAAAACATATTCAATACATTTTAACTGACACAATTACTTTTGGCGGATTTAACATAATTGATTTAGAGGAGATTTACGAGCGAATAGACAAACCAATAGTAGCTATAACCGAAAGAAAAGTCGATCTGATGGCTGTCAAAAAAGCGATTGTTAAGAATTTTCCTAACCGTTATAAAGATAAACTTCAAAACATAGTTAACGCAGGTAATTTATATGAAACTTTTGTTGAAACGGCTGGTGGAACCTCCAAAATTTATTTTCATTCTAAAGGGATTCAATTCTCTGAGGTAGAATCCTTACTAAATAAAATATGCGTCGATTCAAAAATCCCTGAGCCAGTTCGATTAGCCCACATAATAGGGAAGGCCTTATAAAGCTTTCTGTAGAACATATTTTAAAAAGTAGCTATCTCGTATTCTAAAATTTCTTTCATCCTTTCGCGCAATTCAGGTCGAATAGCAGACATTCCATACGTCTTTAGCCCCCCTAACCTTTTCTGAACTTCTTGAGCGCTTAGCCTACCTGGTATGTCTTGTTTATTCGCGATGGCAATAATTTTAGTCCCTAAGGTACGTTCAAACCTATTATAAATCTCTATAGTTTGTTTTAAATTTTTCTCGGTTGAATCGCATACTATAACTGCTAAACCAGCTCCTTTCAAGAAATCTTGCCACATGAACTTAAACCGTTTCTGTCCACCTAAATCCCATATTGAGCATTTTTTACCGTTTAAAATGGAGTCTTCTACTTCTAATCCCACCGTAGGAACTCTTTCCTCTTGGACTTCCCTTCCCTGCAGTAAGGAGAGCAGGCTGCTTTTACCAACATTCTGTTCTCCAATAAAACAAATCTTTTTCTTTGTAGAAAACAATATTAACCCTTCCTAATCAAAAATTACCTTAATTAGAAAAGACAAGCAATTGTTCAAAAAAGAAAATAATATTCACATAATATGAAATTTTATAATCGGTTTAAATTGAAAAAATGAAAAAATAAATAAAATTAGATATAAATAAAAAAAGCAAAAAAAGGTTAAATCTTTATTCCTCTTCTTCCCCTGGCACTAGGTCTTTCACAATCCCTACACAAGCCGTCCTGCCCATGTCCCTTACCGCAAACCTTCCAAGTTCAGGGAAATCTTCGTATTTTTCAATACAAAGCTTTTTAATCGGTTGTAATTTGACGATCGCGGCTTCGTTTCGTTTCAAAAATTTTGGATTGTCTTCTATCACGGCTCCTGTCTTCTGATCTAACTTTTTAATCAGTTCGGTGAACTTAGCTGCTACTTGAGCTGTATGAGCGTGAACAACGGGAGTATATCCTTGAGCAATTACTGTTGGATGCCAAATAACAATAATCTGACCCGTCCAATTCCCTTTTGGGGTAATTACCGTTGGAATATTGCTCGGATGACCCATTACATCGCCGCGCCCCACATCTTCCATTGAAATACCTCTAATACTAAATCCGATGTTATCACCGGGTTCTGCTTGAGTAATTTCCTCGTGATGCATTTCGATGCTTCTTATTTCGCCTTGAAAGCCCGTTGGCATGATTACAATTTTATCGTTTTTCTTTAATACCCCTGTTTCTACTCTTCCAACAGGAACAACTCCAGTCCCTTTGATATTGTATGCATCTTGGATTGGAATCCGTAGTGGTTTGCCAGTAGGTTTTTCAGGTATTTCAAAGTTGTCGATTGCTTCAAGTAAGGTGGGACCGTCGTACCAAGAGAGCTTATCGGTTTTCTCTGTTAAATTCTCGGCTTTAATACCCGAGACTGGAACGAATGGAATCTTTTTGATGGGGAAACCAATGCTTTTCAAAAGATCAGAGGCCGCGTCTTTCACTTCGTTATATCGTGCTTCGCTATAATCGTAAACATCTGCTTTATTAACAGCAACAACTAATTGTTTAACACCTAAAGTCTGTGCTAAATAAGCGTGTTCTCGAGTTTGGCCATTTGCGGCAATACCAACTTCCATTTCACCTTTTTTTCCAGAAATTACTAAAATGGCGGCGTCCGCTTGGGAAGCGCCCGTAATCATGTTCTTTACGAAGTCTGCGTGTCCAGGTGCGTCAATTATGGTAAAATATTTTGTTTTTGTTTCAAACTTTCGAAACGCTAAATCAATGGTAATACCGCGTTGTCTTTCCTCTTTTAATCTGTCAAACACATAAGCGTACGACCAAGACTCTCTATCGTATTCTTTTGCTAATTTCTCTAGTTCCCGCGCCTCTCTATCTGAAATGGCACCGCTTTTGATGAGCATAGCGCCCATTAAAGTCGATTTTCCGTGATCAATGTGCCCAATTATGACTAAATTCAAATGTTTTTTATCTGTAGGCATTTTTAATCAATTTCCTAACTATTTTTTTTTTAAAATTAATTTTGAATTGTACATTTTTAGATTAAATGATAACTACCTTAATGATATCGAATATTTATTTTTTACTATAAATTAAAGTTATATTTCTGAGGGAGGCACATGGTTAAAGTACTATCTCATGAATTCATTATTCCTTTTTATTATTTAACCTTGTTAAGTATTTCCCTCTTAGATCGGAATAT
The DNA here is from genome assembly GCA_030612905.1 of Promethearchaeota archaeon. GTDB lineage: Archaea > Asgardarchaeota > Lokiarchaeia > Sigyniarchaeales > SOKP01 > SOKP01. Next base: position 6,249 of record JAUWNA010000010.1, on the reverse strand, counting down.
AGTTCTCTTTTATTTTTTTTTAAAAGATCGAAAATTTGGTAAATTTCATTTTGGAAATTGATTTCTTTTCCATTATTATCTACTAATTGAATTTTAACTTTTTCTTGTAGGAATTTATCAAAAACTAGGTCAATATCGTAAATATCAAAGCGAGTTTCTCTAAAATAATCTAAGAGGTGATGTAAGTAAAAAGCTTTTACGTACAAATTTTTATCGCTAAATTTTTTTTCTAAATCTTTTTGATGAAAGAACTTTAATTGTTTAACGATAACGCTTTCGTCGTCGTTGCTACCGTCGTTATTATTAGAATCAAACGCCCAAGTAGTCCCGTAGTCGATATTCCTATCGACGACATTCGCGATTAATTCGTCTATTCCCGCCATTTTTGCCCATTTATTATGAACGACCCAGTTAGGTATTTTTAGATCACTTAAGGAACGATTTTAAATTATATTTAAGATATATTTGAAAAGATGAGATAAAAAATAATCTTTTTTATCAAATAAGATAATAAAAGTAAAAAGTCATAATTTGTTAATTATAATAAATCAAAATAATATTCAAATAATCTGATATATATTATGGTAAAGAATAGACTCCCGTTTCCTCGAGAAGGAGCTTTTATAATGGGTCGTGTTGTTGACATTCAACACCAGTATATTTACGTGGATTTGACTGATTTCGATGGCTTACCTTCCGAAGAATACGCAAGAGGAATGATACATATTAGTGAGATTTCGAGTAGATGGGTTAAAAACATTAGGAGCATAGTGAGAATAAACCAAAGAATCGTATTAAGAGTTGTAAAAGTTGTTCCTGATAAAGGACAGATTGATTTATCGTTGAGACGCGTAAATTCCGCCCAAAAAGCTCTGATAGTAAAGGAACATAAATACGCGAATAAATACGAAAATTTACTACAGTTTTTAACGGAAGCAGAGGATATCAATATAAGTATGAAGGAAGCGTACGAGCTCATTGGCTGGCCTATAAAAGAACAATTTGATTTTTACCAAGAAGCTGTTGAAGCTCTTAAAGAAGAAGGTAAAGAGATTTTGGATGATCTTGAAAACATTCCCGAAGATGTCAAACAGGCGTTCTTGAAAATTGTTGATGAGAATGTTGAGATCTCTACAGTGAACATAATTGGAAAATTAAAACTTATTAACACGAGTGGAGATGGCATAGAAAAAATTAAAGATACATTGAATGAAGTTATAAATGTAATTGAAACTCCAACGGATACGAGAAAGTTAACTTTATCTTATATCGGAGCACCATTTTATAGATTAGAAATAGTCTCTAAAGATTATCTAGATGCAGAAAATATCCTATCAAATACACTAGAGGTTCTTGAGAAAGTAACACTACAAAATAACGGAAATTTTGAGTTTATACGAGATTAATACATAAATAAACAGAGATTTGTAATAAAATTGACAAAATACCTCCAAAAATGTAGCGATTGCAGTAGATATGGATTGATTAATCCAGAATCTAAATGTAGATATTGCGGTGGGAAATTGATTAACCCTAAACCGCCAAAATTTTCTTTAATCGATAAGTATGCGAAATATCGCATGATATATTTTAAAGAGGAATTTAAGAAAAGGTTTGAACAAAGTTAAATAATATCTATTTTTTCTGCGAATTTCTCATAAATAAGAATTTTCGCGTTTTTGTATGGTAAATTAACGATATTATCTTCCTGAAAAGGTCCATAATTAAATCCATCGATTCCAACTAAGGGAGGGGAAGGGCTGGTAAATCGAATGAGAGTGTATTTATATTGAGCTAATTGTTTAGTTTGAATTGTTTTTGATTTTTCTGAAATGTCATCAATAGGAACGATTATTTTTTCGTCATCTTTGACTTTTTCTACTGGTGTAGGCTCAACTATGACATTTTCTTTTTCAAAAATTTCTTCCAATTCAAGTGACTCGCTATCGTCGTATAAGGAGATTTTCTTAAGCTTTTTAAACCCTTTGATGGAGCTAATTAAATTTTGATAGAATAGCTTCTCTGCTTCTATAACATCGTTAAAATCAATCTCTTGAAGTGTTAAAGCCGCATTTAATAATTTTAACTCTCGAATTTTTAAGAAATCAGTAAATAAAAAATTGAAATTCTCTTTGTATGAAATTAATAATTGAAGTTTAACTTTTTGTTTATCTTCTAACTCAAATTTCTTGATATGATTTACAATTTTACTAAAATAATTAAAGTTCTCTTGAGATAAGCGTGTTAAGGTAGTTTGCTCAAATTCCTTAAGCCAATGTTGATAAAGTCTCTTGTAATCCGGTTTTAAATTCATGAACATCAAAATTTTTAAATCTATTATATAATGAAGGATATTACCTAATAATATTTTAACTTAAATAGTTTTAGCAACTTCTTTACATAATAAAAATACTGCGATATGATGAGGGACTTCAATAATATCTCCTTGTACATAAGGACCAAATGATTCCCCCTTGATTTTAGTGATTGGTAAGGCGCGTTCAACTATTTCTAATTTTTGGGTCAATTTTTTTTTACTTTTAAAAACGATTGGATCTAATTTTTCGTTCATTTCATTTAATGGAGTAAAATCATCAAGTTCATTTAATTTAATTTCTTGAACTTTAAAGCCTGTTTTTCCATGTAATGATCCAGGATATCGTATAAGTCTATGTGTATCTATCGATACAGGCTCATCTAATTCGATTCCTATTAGTTTGACAATTCCTCTTAGGAGTTTTTTCCAATTAGTTAAACCAAAGCCTTCAATAGCCCAAACATTTCTTTCTCCTTTAGTGATTACATCTAAGAAATCATCTTTATAGTTCAAAAAGCTCCCGACATAAAATGACGTGAAACCAAATAAATTTTCATCTAAAAGCATGTTTTCTATTTCATTTTTAGGCCGATTTAATATTTCGATAACTTTTTCCATTATTTTTTGGGACCAACCAATATTTTCTTTTGATAATCCGTGAATCATTTGAGATTTTTCGCCCAAACCTAAAACTTCGAAAGAAACATTTTCTCCAGTAAGGTAATCTACAATTTCTCGTCTTTCGTCGCTATTTAATTTCCTTAATTCTTCGCTTTCAACTTTTAAATGATACCCTCTATGTCCAGAAAAGGCAATTCTCATATCTTTTTCATCAGTTCCGAAATCAGGGATTAGAAAATCGTAAATCAATTTTTTAATCTCATTTTTAGCAACATCTAAACACTTTTCACATATCCAATTTAATTTTGTAATCTTTGATTTTTCACATTTAGGACACTTTTCTTGCATGCCAGTTCCTATAGTTTCACAATTATTACAATACCAAGAATCGTGTTCGTCTTTACACGGTGTATAGAAATGATCTACATCGATATCAACAATTAAGTCGCAACCTTGATACTGTTTATTTTCCATGTGTTGAGCTTCAGGTTGCAAATATAGTGACCCACTTGAGTATACATGTTTGGGTCCTCTATCAATTAAGTAACTCAGTAAAACTTTTTGGCTTTCAAATCCAATATGCCTGATCATAATTTGTTTTTCCCAGGGAATAAAGCCAAATTCTCGAAATTCGAGTGAACTTACAACTGAGATTTCTTTTTGCTTTTCTTGATAATAAGCTTGAAATAGTCTTTTTAAAAATATATTATCGCTCATCTTTTTTTTCAATCTTCGTTTTATTTGCCTTGTTTTTCGTAGAATTCCTGTATTGTTTTAGTTGAATATAAAATAACGGATGCGAAAGCTTTTTCTGCGTATCTAATTTTTTCGAATAATAACCTTCCAAGCAAATTTCATCTTTAGATTCGTTTGCTTTACATATATTTAAAGATTTAAGCGTAGAGCAAGAGTGAGGCGTATATTCTTTCTTTTTAGCGAATTCTACTTGGTATTTAGTTTTTTTCCTATCAAAATCAGGCAAATTCGAAAAGATATCAATAATGTTTTCTGTAGGATAATTCAAAGCATGTAAAAAAAAAACAAGAAACAATCTTTCTGTATGAACTATATTCATTCCTTCTTGAATTCTACGAAGTATATCTTGTATACACGGAGGGAAATTATTTGAAAGATCACTTCCTTCTTTGAAACTGATCTTAAACGAATATTCAAAGTCTTCTTTTTTAAGTTCCCAATTATTCAATATATTCCCATATAACTCCTTAAATTCTCGGATTTTTAAGAGATTTTTTCGAAATTTTTCTATATTGTTCTCATCTTTAACTTCTTCTACAATTAACTTTCTACGAACATATTCTTGCAATAATCGAATTAAATCTTTTTTTTGAACATAAACATATCCTTCTGATAAGGCGTTATGAACCAGTTTTCGGTAATCGTCGTGTAAGTTAGCAGCAAGTTTCAAGTAATCTGTGAAGTGAATTTTAAAACTAGTTTTGAGGATTTCTCGTTGACTCTTATTAAGATTTACACCGTATTTAAAAGGAAGGTTCAGATATTCAAATTTTAATTTTAGATCTTTACAAATATCGTAGAGACTTGCGTCTTCATTCTCCTCTATGAGTTCTTTATAAATTTGTTTAGAATATGTGTTGGCTACTCTATTAGAAATTGGTTTATTATTCAAAACAAATAGGAGTATTTTGACAATTAAATACAAATAAATGTTTAATTCGTCTGCTTTATAGTCTTTTATCTCCTCTAAATTATTGAAAGCTGCTTTAAATATTTTTGAAATTCTTTGTTCTAATTCTCCATCGGGGTATTTTAAGAACGCCTCTTCGATAAATGCGGTTGGATCTTGTGTTGCTATATCGGAATAATAAATCTTTAGTGAGGGCAACCACGGATAGTGTTTTAATAAATCAATTGATATGCTCAAGACTTATAATTCTCCTATTAACCTTTATATTCGTAAATTAAAATAAATTAAGACTAAAACAGCTATATAGATTAAGAGTAAATAAGTTTAATGATAAAAATTTAATAGTTAAAATTCGTCCATATCGTCGTCGTCGTCAAAATCAGCTTCTTCGACACGAGGTGCGAGGAAATAGCTTAATTCGCCTCCCTCTAAAAGACCAAAACTCATTTTTAAAGGGTGATCTGTTTTTAAAGATACCTCTAGTTTTTCAGTTATCGGAGCCATTTTTAGAATTGCTTTCAAAAAGGTAAGACTATACGCTCCACTACAAGTTTCCCCGATCTCACTCTGAATTAAGTCATCTAAGCTAATTCTATACTCCATTTCACCGATTTGTCCCGTTGAGCTAAAAAGTAATCCTTCATCTTTAATAGCTTTCATATTAAGAATTTCTGAATAAATTTCAGCGTCCCTTATTGCTTCTATAAGAAAAACCGTATCTATAACCCATTTAGCAGCGTACTCGATTTTTAGCAAGTTATCCATGGGAATTTCTTCCATATCAAGATCTATTAAAGCTAAACTGAAAGTTCGTGTACGACTTTTTCCTTCCCTTTCCATTTTTATTTTGATTTTTTGGTCAGTTTCTTTAAAATCAATCTCAAGAGAGTCGTTAGGAGCACTTCTTTTCAGAATTTTGTCTAAATCATCTAAGTTTAGGCCAATTTTAGATTCCTTGCTACAAACATAATCGTCAAAACTATCTTTTTTTATAGTCAATTTTAACAAACAGATTCGACTTGGATCCATTGCTGTAATAATAAATTCCTCAGGAGTAACTTTAAATTCAGTTTCATCAATAATACTTGAAAGCGTTTCTGTTATTACCTTCAATATCCTACTATTATCTAACTTAAGAGTAAATGACATATTTAATCTGTACTTTTATTGATTGCTAATTTATAATAATATTGTTTTATTGACAATATTTATAAAATTCAGTATTAGACCTTTAATAATACTTATTTGTAATTTTTGAATTAATTATTTATAGCCCCCATAAATTTTTAGATCTATATAAATAAAAAAAATTCCTAATAAAATGATTCGCGACGCTGCAATTCAGAGGACAATTAAAGATATAAAGAACTCCGATATTAGAATTCAAATAACGGGATACGTTAAGGATATCGTTGAAAATGACTATATTATTTTGAACGATAAAACTGAACAAATAAAGGTCGATATACAAGCAGTTGAACATCGTTTTCAAAAAAATAATCTAATTAACGTTATTGGTAAGTTAAACATTAAGCTAGAAGGAGAAAAGGAAGTAGAAGCAGAAATTATACAAGATAAGAGTAATCTTAACTTTGAATATTATCTAAAGCTGTATGAAATCAAAAAAGAGTTAAAATTAGTTTAA
>JAUWNA010000556.1 GCA_030612905.1 Promethearchaeota archaeon | reverse complement strand
GCTACTCCAAGAACTCTCAAAGCATTTTCAGCAAATTCGTTATTTTGGTTTAATATTCTATCTTTTGCGTTCTCAATTGACTTGCGTTCGCCATTTGATAATACATGAGAAGCATTTCTCATCATTATGTCTGGAGCTCCCTTTATCAAAGCAACGATTTTACCATCTAATTTACCAATTACGCTCATCATCTTTCGATCAGAATCGAAAGGAATTTCGTCTAATTTCTCAAAAGCTTCGTTAAGTTTCGTTTTCAAAGCAAGGACTTTCATGGAGATTTCAGTAGGATCGCCGACAACGCTAACTTCTCCCGTTTTTTGGTCGAGAATATTTACATTGGAGTTATTGCAAAACAAACAAACTTCTAAGAAGCGTTTAAGATCAGGGTTCATGTTAACAGGATTTCCAGATTCTTTGATATCTCCAATAATATTATATCCTACACCATCTACATCGAACACTTTTCCGTTCAAATACATTTTTACTACGGTCATTTCGTTCTTTGTCAATGTACCTGTCTTATCGCTACAAATGACGCTAACACGCCCTAACGTTTCTACAGCAGTTAGCTTCCTGACTAAAGCATTTTTCGCAGCCATTTTTTTCATACCTATACTCAGTACCACCGTAATAACAACAACGAGACCTTCAGGCACTGCAGATACAGCTAAACTTATAGCAATTTTAAACGCGTCGATCATATGCTCTATCTCTTCGGGGCCGAAACCAACACCTTCTGTAGCAATTATAATAATTATTTCTGTTACAAAAACCCCAGCACATATCAATAGAATTGCTATTCCTAATAACTTTCCAAATCGATTTACTTCTACTTGAAAAGGACTAGGTTCTACAATCTCTTGTTGCAAACTTTCAGCTATTTTTCCTATTTCAGTATTCATCCCCGTCCCAATTGCAATTCCTTCTCCATTTCCTCTCGTGATTATCGTGTTCATGTATCCAAGGTTAATTCTATCAGCTAGAATCATCTTTTCATCCACGGTATCTAATTTTTTCTTTACTGGAGCAGATTCCCCGGTTAAAATTGCCTCATCGACATAAAGCGAAAATTCTTTTATTAACCTTAAATCTGCTGGGAATTTATCCCCGTCTTCAAAAAGTATTATATCTCCCAGTGCAACATCTTCTACGGCAATTTCACTAACTTTACCATCTCTACGAACCTTAGCAAAATGGGGTGCAAGTTTCTTTAAACTTTCCATCGATTTTTCCGCTTGATATTCCTGATAAAAACCCAAAGCTGCATTAGCAATTAAAATAGCAGCAATTACGATAGCATCTGTATATTCTGAAGACCACGCTTCACCACTTTGAGATGCTTCCCACATTCCAATTATAATTGAAATTGCAATTGCAAAAAGGAGTAAGTAAACAAGAAAACTTTTAAATTGCCCAATGAAAATTTGTAAAGCAGTTTTTCCTTTTTCCTTTATTAATTCATTTTTTCCATATTTTTCAAGTCTAGCTGCTGCTTCTGACTCAGATAAACCTTTTTCAATTGAAGTGTTCATTGCGTTTACGACTTTTTCAATTATCTCCGAATGTGCGCTAATTTGTTTTATTTCTACCATTTTTTGTTCACTATTTTTCGATTTTTTTAATTAAATTAAATATTTTAGATAATAATGATTTTAAAATTTATACATTATACATTAGTAAATACAAACTAATAATAAAATAAATGGGGTAAAGATTGTTTAAATTATCGTTCTCAAAAACGGCTTTGGAGTATATTTTTGAAGAACAACAAAAAATGGAATCAGAAAAATTAGTATGTGTGCTTTTTTATCATTCCGCTGAATCGTGAACAATGTGCTTCTGTGGGAA
>JAUWNA010000020.1 GCA_030612905.1 Promethearchaeota archaeon | reverse complement strand
TACTTCAAACGCAGACATAGAAGCCATTGCTCTCGTAAGCGTAGAAGGGTACCAGATCGCATTTTCAGCGCTTCCGCAGTATAAAGTAGACGGGGACCAATTTTGTGGGCTGGCGAGCGCTTTGCTGATGACCGGAAGCTCTACTATAAAAACCTTATTTCAAGAGGAACTAAGCGAAATAATTGTGAGGGCAGAAGACGGCTACATTATCGTCAGTAATGCTGGACGTTTAGTAATTGTATGCGCGGGAACTCTTATTGACACTTTAATGAAGACCGTTAAGGTAATGAGGGTAGCAGCTAAAAATTTAACAAATATTTTTGAAGGTAGATAAAAGAAGTAAAAATAATTTTCAAGAGATTGTTGCTTTTTGAATATTTTATCATTTATTATTACAAGCACCCTATACCTTTATGGGGTAATCTCATTATATATAGCCTTTTTAGCGAGGAAAAGAGGCGATAGAGGTGCATTTATTAATAATTTGGTAAACTCTCTAATACTAATAATTAGTATAATAATCAATTTAATTACAATCAACTTTTTACACATTTCGAATATTGATTTTATAGTTTTTCCATTTGATATTTTTATGATAATCTTTATCATATTTTTTCTTCCTCTTTTTTATTATTCGATTTATAGAGAAAAGCGAATTGTTAAAAGAGATTTAAAAGAGAAACCTTGGAAAGAAGACTTCTCCTTATTCTCAGATGTGCTTCCATTTAAATATGAGCTTTATAGAAAATTAACTCATTTGGTTGTTTTAGGGATTGTTTTTTTTTATTTCACTTTAGGTTTTCTGGTTCAAAACATATTTGTATATGTTTTAGAATTTTTCCCTAATATCATTTCAGAGATATTCTTTTCCATCTATAACATAGAGGCAAATAAAATGATTTTTACTCAATATTTAGTAGTTTTTTTAGTTGGAGTCTCTTTACTTGGTATGCTATCTGCCGATTTTATTAGAATTTTAAGACCAGACCTCTACCCTTTGAAGCCAGTTAATCGAATTTTAAGAAAAAAAGAACGCCACATGAGATTGGGGCCACATATATCCATGGGAATTGGTTGTTTTTCAATAATAATTTTATATGGTTTGTTTCAACCTATAGGGCCATTAGTAATTTGCACTTCAATGACGATGTCAATTTTTGCTGATATGACAGCAAATTTAGTCGGAAAAAAATTTGGGCGCAAGAAAATTCGAAATACAAAAAAAACTTATGAGGGTTTATTTGCGGGTATGGGCGTTGCTTATGTCTCTGGAGTCATCACTTTGTTGCTTTTAAGCCATGTATATATGTTCAAGCCCGTAAGTTTACTTTTAATTCCCTTAGTTGGAGCTGTAATTATTGGACTTTTAGATTTTTTGGATTTGGAGGTTGACGATAACTTGTCTTATAATTTTATTGTGTCAACAGTTTTATTTTTTATATCGATATCAATATTAATTTAAGAAATTGAAGTAATTATTAGTAAAATTTTTCAATTAAATAATTTTTAATAATTAAGAAAATGTTGGAACAAAAATTAAAAATAGCCAGATTAAAGAAGGGAACTGTTATTGACCATATTGATGCGGGATACGCGTTAACTATTATGAGTTTAACGGGACTCGATGAGTCTCCAAACCTTATTACGATTGGAGTTAATGTCTCGTCTATGAAATATCAAAGAAAAGATATTATAAAAATTGAAGGCGTTTTTCTTAACAAAAAACAAATGCAACAAATTTCTATACTTTCTCCAAATGCGAATATCTCTTTAATTGAAGAATATAAGGTTATTGAAAAGAAAAAAGTAAACCTCCCTGAAGTAATTAAGAAATTAATATTATGCAGGAATAAGACGTGCATTTCTAATTCCAATGAACCAATTGAAACAGAATTCATGGTTCTAGAAGAAAAACCACTGAAAATTCAATGTATATATTGCAACAGGATATACAAATTGGACGAAATTGTCTTTAGTTCTAAGGGGAAGATTGAGAAGAAAATAAAACAAACAATACAATTATAGTTCGATTCAGAGAAAAGCTAAAAATGTATGTATTATAACAGTAACAATCATAAATAATAAGAAAAATATTCCAATACCCGGTTTTATAATATTCTTCCAGCTCCATTCCGCTTTATCGTATTCGTATTTATACACAACAAAACTAACAAAAAATGGCGTAATAAACCAAAAACATAACATCCAAATTAACAACCACCAACCGATCAAACCAAAGAACAATCTTCCGATTAAACCGCTTAAAACGCCTGAAATAGCTCTTACCCAATATAATTTTGTTTCTTTTTCTAATCGAATATCAATCTCTTTAGTCGATTTTCTTTCCATCTGAAAATCTTGCTTTGGGAGTAGTTTTTTTTTCTCTTTTATAAGTCTTTGCCGTTCTTTTTTAATATTAACCCTTTTCGGCCGTTTATCTTTTTTTCCCATGATTAGTATTATTAATATTATTTTTTTTATTAAAATTTTGTAAATTAGATTTAATTCAATTTATTTTTGATTTTTTAATAAAAGAAAAAAAAAGAGAATCATTATAATATATAATGAAAAAAAATATTAAATTTTCAAATTTCGACGTATTTGCTATTACGAAAGAATTAGATTTAGTTCTAACTCAAGGTAAAATTATTAATATCTACGAAATTGGGGATATATTAATTTTAAAAATTAAGACTAAATTAAACGAAAAAAAAATACTAATCGTTAAGAACGATTCGTGCATAAATTTTACTAATTATGATTACCCAATACCAAAATATCCAAGTCAGTACATAGGATCTCTGAGAAAACTTCTAAAAAATAGAAGAATTTTGGCAATTAATCAACATAATTTTGATAGAATTGTTATATTCGAATTAAGCAATATAGAGGGAAAACCTTGGAAGTTTATAATTGAATTATTCAATAAGGGAAACTATATAGTATTAGACGATAAGAATCTTGTTAAAATAGCAAAACGCTACAGTAAATATAGAGATAGGGATATTTTGGCTAATAGAGAATACATATTTCCAAAATCTAGGGGAATAGATTTTCTAACTATTAATCAAAATGACTTTAACGAAATTATTCATAATTTTGAGGGTGAAATAGTAAGAATTTTAGCACGAAATATAAACATTTCAGGATTATATGGTGAAGAAATATGCCATATGGCAAAGATTGATAAATCTAAAAACAGCAACGATTTAAATCAAGAAGAATTGAATTTACTATTTCATGCTTTCAAAAATTTAAGAAATAAATTGCTTTTTGGTGAAATAAATGCACAGATTGTTTTTAATGAGAAAGGAGAAGAGATCTGCGTTATTCCATTTGAATTAGAACTTTTTAAAAACAATAAGAATAAACATGTAAATTCTTTTAATGACGCAGTTGATGAATACTTTTCAAAACTAGATTCCCGTAAATTAATAACGCCACAAGATCAATCAATCAATCAAAAAATAAAATCTCAAGAAAAAATATTAAGAAATCAACAAGATTACCTTGTAGAACTCAAAATAAAAAAAGATATGTATTACGAATATGGAGATTTTATATACGCCAATTTTAATGCCATACATAAGTTATTTGACGGAATTTTAGACGCTAAAGCTAAAGGCTACGGTTGGGAAGAAATTAACGCTAAATTACAAATTGCGAAAAGTGAAAGTTTAGAAGAGTTAGCATTTTTTGTAAAAATAGTCCCTGCAACCAAACAAATTGTAATTGATATTAACAATAACGAAGTTTATTTGGATTTAAATAAAACAATTGGCGAAAACGCAAATTTAATTTATTCAAAAGGTAAAAAAGCAGAAAAGAAATTAACAGGAACATTTCCGGCAATTGAAAAAACAAAGAACAACATTGAAAAACTAAAGCTTAAAAAAGAATCAATAGAATTAGAAGTGAATTTTTTAATAAAAAAACCAACAAAAAAATGGTATGAAAAATTTAGGTGGTTTATTTCTTCAGATGGTTTCTTAGTAATTGGCGGAAGGGACGCGAGTTCGAACGAAACGATATTTAAAAAATATATAACACCTCATGATTTAATTTTTCACACTAATTTTCCGGGATCTCCTCTGACTGTGATTAAAAATCCAGAAAATAAAGAAATTTCCGAAAGTTCAATTAAGGAGGCAGCTGACTTCGTAGCAAGCTTTTCTATAGCTTGGAAAGAAAATTGGGGCGTTGTTGATGTTTTTTATGTTTTAGCAAATCAAATTTCAAAAACACCTCCTTCTGGCGAATATTTGCCTAAAGGCTCTTTTATGATTTCTGGAAAGAAGAGTGTAATTAAAGACGCCAAAACTGAGTTAGTTCTTCGATTAGAGCTTATAGAAATCAAAGACGGAGCTAATCCGAATGTTAAAATATTATATCCGCAAATATTTTGCGAGCCAACAAGCACAATTAAAAATAAAACAAACAATTCAATACTAATTAAACCTTCAAAATCTGGATTAACCAAAGGAAAGTTAGCAAAGGAATTGAAATCAATCTTTCTTAATAAATCTGAAGTGGATAATAAAAAGTGGGTAAAAATCTTGTCTTTAGACGATATTATCCTTATACTTCCTTCCGGAACATCTAAAATAACGGAATCGAGTTAAGTTCTTTTTAACCACAGCTTTATAATTTTAATATTTTTATGATCATCAAATAAAATCCCATCGATTTGAAGTTCAATTAAATCTTTAATCATTTTAACAGGTTTAGCGTATTTAATAAAGTCCCAAGCAAGAGCTTTAATGCCGTTTTCGTGACAAATGTCTATAAAATTAGCTTTAATTAAACTTGACTTTAAACTTATCATATCTGGTATGAAATGTAAATTCTTCTGATTCCCCAATTTTATAAATCTTTTTAAATTTAAGCCCTTTCCCTTAGTAATATTATAACAAACTTGACATTTGGGAAATTCTTTTTTAATTATCTTTAATAATTCATAATTTCTTCCGCAAATTACGCAATCTTTTAATAAATCTTTCTTAATTACCATATTGATTACGTCATTTTTTATTTCTTCTTCTTTTAATTCAATCATGAACTTCGTTCTTTTTGCTAATTTATCTAACACTTCAAATAAAAGAGGGATTTCAGCAGTTCTAATTTTAGTTTTGCAATTTTTAAGTTCAGTATAAGTTAAATCTTTTAGAAACACTGAACCTACTATAGTCTTGTCTATGAAGGCATCATGAAAAACTAACAAATTTCCGTCGTTTAATCTCCGAACATCAAATTCAATATACTGAGCTCCGGATTTAATCGCTGCTTCGAATGATTTTAATGTATTTTCATCGTAGTCTACTATAGTCCCTCTATGGCCAATAAATAGTAAATTTTTTTTCATGCTTGAATTTAAATTGTTAAATAAATAATGTCTTTTAGCTTTCTTGAACTAAATACAAGTAAAGAATGATAGCTAAAAGACTTACTAGTGTAAAGGAGAAAACCAACGAATTTCTAAATGCTTGTATTAACGAAAAGAAAAATAACAGTCCTATTATTTTAAAATCTACTGGTTTGCCCGTCAATTCTTTGTAATTTCCAAAACTAACCATGATTAAAATGTTAAATATTATAATTACGAGAACTTTAATAGCAACATCTAGAGCTAACAAAAATGGGTTATCGGCCAGAAACAATGAAATTATTTCTCCATTTAATAAAATTGAAATTGCTAAAAATAGCCCTCCAAATATCGCAGAGAGAATAACTGAACGGTATGCAAATTTTTCTTCTAATTTTTCCTTCTTTTTAGTTGGTTGTGATTTAACACTATTTTTATTAATTTTTGACATGCTAACTCCTTATTCTTCTGATTTTTTTCTTAAGTTGAGTTATTCGGTATATATAAAAAATATAAAGAGCGCCAATTGTGCTGAAAATAATGATTGTTGAGGTTGTCATTATTAATTCACCTAATGAGGGTTCAGGACCTCCCGGTTTAAATTCTAAATATATTGAAACTATATTTGAAATCATAATTCCATCTGGGTAAAGCGCTGTTTTTTTTCCAAACACAATTTTGAAATCATAACTCCTAATATAATTTAAATAAACATCTTGAAGTGGATCTTCAGTATCTTTAACAGGCATTGAAAATTCATAGGTTATTTGATTTTCCTCTAAGTTAGCAGCACCAGCTCCATTGGAAATAATATCTTCTTCGTATTCTGTATCATTAATATTGTAATCTAGATATTGAAAAATGTTCTCACTTATGTTTGAATATTGAACGATTTTAGCGTCGGTAAAATCAGAGTTAGAATCTTCATCCGCAATTAAAATTCCAATGAACTCATTATCGTATTCACTAGAACCATGATCTTGCAAGTCAAATCGTACTAAGATATATAAATTTAAACCCTCTTGTATGGCCCATAAGTCAATTTCCAATCCGTTTTCTGGAACGGTTATATTTGGATATAAGTTAATTTTTTGCTTCTTGGCTTGATCCCACTCACCCGTAGTGCCATCAACGATACCATCTATAACGGGGTCATCCCCAAAACCTACTTTAATTTCAATTGGATCTCCATAACCATTTGTTATTAAAAATATGGAGCTCAGGAATATTTGAGTTAGGACAATTAGAGTTAATAATCTTATTGTGTTTTTTTTCAAAGTTCTATATCCACTTTTTGAATTGTTCAATTAATTAAAAATGATAATTAAAATTGAATTTAATATTTTTTCTTTACTTAATTAATTATTAACGATATTAATCAAATATTATAATTCATTATAATTTAATAAAAGAACTCATCTCTATAATAATGATGTAAAACCAAAATTTAAGGGAGATAATTTGGAAGTAGGACGCTACAATTAAACTTATTTAAATATACTATAATGTAATTTATTAGGCGCTTTATATCGCGCTTCGCTTCAAGCATATTATTATTATTATATTCTGCGAACGCTTTTGGGCCTATCGCAATTAGTAGACCAGATAAATCTTTCTCTCTTTTAATGAAAAGCCAAAACGGCTTCTTTTTTTCGTTATCTTTGATCAAAAGCAACATCCAAGCGTTTAAAGTCCATTCTTTTGCATCAGGCCCAATGATTTTCTCAATCGCGTGCCCAGTAGTATATTTTTTAGTCATCTTTATTGCTTTTACCAAACGTATAAAGTAAGACTTCTTTAATCTTAAGTACCCATTAAAATATACATTAGCATCGAATAATTCTAGCTCTTTTTCTGTACCATCAGAGAATTTCAGAAAAACTTTCCATGTTTTCATTTATTTAGTTCACTTTACTTTTAGCTAAACTTATTTCTTCTATTTTAATATCTTTGAATTTATTTTTATTCTTATCCAAAAGCGTTTTTAAATCTTTATATTTTTCGTCACCTAATGAAAGATTAAGGTAGCACTCAAAAAATATTTTTCCCTCCACCAAAACCAACCCTGAAGAATGAATGATCTCGTATTCGTGAAGTTTCATAGAGAAGTTTTCTATATGTTCATCAATCGGGGTTAAACCCGTTATTGTAACCTTTAGGACTCTTTCTTTATTTATTGGATATATTGTTAATTTTGCAAATCTGGTAGTTTCTGATTTGATAATTAATAAATAACTGTATTTGTGTTTCTCTCTAATGTGCAATAATGAAATATTCAAATTTAAGTTGAAAGATTTGTCAATTTCTTTGATTTGGGCAATTGTAAGGCTTTTTTTTTTCATTTTCTTTTTTAATGATTGTAATACCTAATTAATTTATCCTTTATTTGTTATTGATTTTTTTAAAGTCTTTATGCTACGAATCGTTCCGGAAGTCTTAATTGGAGATAAAATTACCTTTTTGCCTGATATTTCAGTAATCAGAGTTATTGCCGAAATGACTATTTCCTTCGTGTTATGAGAACACCGAATGACACCGAAACCTTCCTTGAAATCTATATCTAACAGCCATAATCCTACCTTACTTGCTTCTCTCAATCCAAAATATTTCCAAATTGATTGCCATATAGCGTTTAAAACTTCTTTTTGGGCCAAATCGGACTTATCTTTCGTAATAATTTTAAATAGAATGTACCTATTTCTTTCTTTTTTTACCATTACAGATCACCTTTGTTTAATAGTTTTACCCCGGATTCGATGATGTTCTTGTCTTGACGTGCCTGTACGCGATTTATTAAGGTAAACACGTTTTCAGAAAAAACTTTCTTGGCGCTCACTAAAGGTATGCCCAACAATGTATGACAAACGCTAATTAAAGCCCTCGGATGTCTTAGTTTAAAGAGGTCATCAAAATTTCCACTTATAATGTAGTTAACTTTAAATTGCACTGCTAATTGGATTGCACGATATAAATGTCTCAAGTATCTCGATTGAACTACTTGGTTTCTCGCCATTATTGGTGCTAGCGAAAATTCTATGAAAGATCTATTTTGTTTTGTAAGGGAAATAATTCCTGGAGAAATTGTCTTGATTATATTTTGGTCTGAAAACGAAATTATATCCACACGAGAATCTTTAGCAGCTTGAATTTGAACGTTTTTATCCATAGATTCCACCGAAATAATATCCGAGAAATTCCTATAATGTTGTATTCGTTTTTTCAGGTCGTTTAGGCTTTTTGGCTTCAAATTAATCCGATAGTATAGGTTCAGAGTCGAGAATTTACTAATTCGGTGCTTCAACTCTGAATTGAGCTTTAGGACGTCACTTTTTGGTTCTAAAATTAAATTGGTTATCCGTAATTCTTGACAGAATTTTAACTTTCTTTCAATCTCTGCGAAATCATCTATGTTTATTTTTAACCTAGATTCAAAGTAAGACAATTAGAATTAGACCTCTATTTTTAGATTTCGAATTTAATGTACCATTTTAAGAATTTAAAGTATTTTTTAAATAAAAAAAATTTTATTAAGATAAATATTTTACATGATAAAGCGTTTTATATTATGAGTGGTTCTCTTGCCTAAGAAAAGAAAGCTTTCTGAAATAAGGAGGAAAATTAGTACTGGAACTGCGAACGTTGTCACAGTTCAGGAATTTATCAATCGCTTGGATAATGGCGAATGTATTAAATTTGGAGACGTAGATGTGATTACTACGGCCACTAAGGGTCTAATGAGCGGAATTATGGGGGTTTTTTCTTTCAGGCTGGTCGCACCTAAAACATTAAGAAAATTTACTGAGATTTCTATAAATGGAATTCCCGCTTTTCCAGGACCGTGTCCAAACGAGTATTTAGGTATTGCTGATTTAATCGTATATGGGACTGCTCAAAGCCAAGACAGAGATAGCTACTGTGGAGGCTCTCTTTTTAGAGAACTCGTCGAAGGGAAAGCTGTAGAAATCGTAGCAAAAAGTAGCGAAGGAGAAAAAGTCGAAAAAGAAATGACTTTAGAGGAAATGCAATATGCAAAGTTAATGGGCACAAGGCAAGCTATAAAAAATTACAACGCAATGCTTAATTGTGAATCGTATAAAGTTGACACCATATTTTCTTCCCTTCCTTTTGAAGCAAACAAGACAGAACTTACCTTTTCTGGGTGTGGGGCTTTAAATCCATTTCAAAACGACCCAAAATTTCAGTCCTTCGGCGTAGGTTCGCCGCTCTTAGTTAACGGTAGCATGGGTTATCTTATTGGCCCTGGGACCCGTAACTATGTCGCAAAACCAAATATGATGACTATAGCTCCAATGATTCAAATGAAGCCAGAATACATGGGGGCGTTTAAAACGTCGTATGGACTAGAACCTATCTGTAGCATAGCCTTGCCAATCCCGATTCTCAACGAAGAAATATTCGATAACATAATAAAATCGGATAAAGACGTTAATTTAACCATATTAAGCCTTGTCGGAAGAGAAAAAGTAGGAGAAATCACCTACGCTGATGTTTGGGATAACAACTTCTTCATGAAGTTCGATTCTAAGGCATGCAAAGATTGCGAAGAATGCAAAACTATCGATTACTGCCCGACAAATGCGTTCATTATAAAAGACGGAGTTATCTCAGCAATTGATAGATCTCGATGCTTTAATTGCGGTACTTGCGTTCGATTGTGTCCCGACGCATTTAAGCTGGACCTAAAATCGATTGAATTTGAAGGAAACGAAATTCCAATCGTTTTAAGACAATCGGATCGATTCGGAGCAATTAAGCTAGCAGAAGAACTAAAACATAGTATTCTCAAAGGTGAATTCTTGCTCAAAAAACCAACTGGAACTTTAGATTTTGCTGAAAGCCTTAAATAAATAAAATAGATAAAATAAATAAATTGATTAATTAAAAAAGTTTGAAAATAAGTGAGATTAAATGTCGGAAATAAAGCTTGAAAAGTTTGACCAGATTGGAATAGTCGTAAAAAATATCGAAAGCGCTGCTAAAATATACGATGGCGTCATGGATTTTAAAAATAAACTAAGGATCGTCGAACAGAGTTCTACAGTCATATATAAAGGAAAGGAAGTTACATTTCAAATGAAAAAGGTGATGCAGAACTTCGGAGGAAAGCAATTCGAAATCGTAGAAGTTTTAAATTCAAACGGAGACCACCTTTATTTAGACTTTATTAAAGAAGGTAACGAGGGGCTACATCACCTCGGCGCTTACACCAAGAACGCGGATGAATTAATTGAATATTTTAAAAACCAATATAACATCGATGTTATCCAAACCGGAAAAGCTGGAAAAGTGAAATTCGATTATTTAGACACCAAAAAAACTCTTGGCTTCTATTTAGAATTAATCTCTTTTTGAAATTTTCGTTCGATTAAGTTTAATCTGATATATAGCAATATTTAATTCTTATTTTTAATAATGTTTATTTATGTCAAAACAAATATTAAATGGCGGAGATTTACTGGTTAAATGCTTATTAAAGGAAGGCGTTACCAAAATCTTCGGTATCGTTGGCGGAGAACTGTTGAGAATTTATGACGCGGTAGAACGATGGGGGCGCGAAGAAGGTATAGACACAGTTATGGTGCGTCACGAACAAGCCGGAGGGCACGCGGCAGATGTGTGGGCACGAGCAACGGGGGAGATTGGCGTCTGTATGGGGACTCTTGGGCCTGGTGTGACTCACTTAGTTCCAGCTGTGGCCGCAGCTAACGCAGACTCGATTCCAATGTTAGTAATCGGCGCGCAAATTGGGCGTATGTTTGAAGATACAGGTATACTACAAGGGGGTATCGATCAGCTCGCTTTAATGAGGCCAATCACTAAAGCACAAATTCAAGTAGAAGAACCAAACGAAATCCCTCACGCCGTCCAAAGAGCTATGAAAATTGCGCTTTCGGGAAGACGAGGACCTGTTTTCCTTGAACTTAGGGAAACTGCTTTAGTTAGAGCTGCTACTGAAGAAGATGTTAAAAATATTAGGGAACCAAAAGAATATAGACCAATTCACAGACCTTATGGGCACCCTGAAGTAATTATTAAAGCCGTTGAAGTTTTAAAAACTGCCAAGAAACCATTAATAATAGCTGGTGGAGGGTTAATTGCCTCCGAAGCCTCTGAAGATTTAAAAAAATTATCACAAGCATATATGATTCCAACTGGAACAACAATTAACGGCATTGGCTCAATGGGAAATGATAATAAAACTTTCTTGGATTCTTATTTAATTTCGAACGCTTATCGTACTGCAGCATCTGAATCTGATGTTATATTGTCTCTGGGGTGTAAGTGGGATTATTCAATTCTTTACGGTGCCCCTCCTATATGGAATCAAGCTCAAAAAATCATCCAAGTTGACATTGATCCAAATGAAATTGGAAAAAATAGATTTCCGAAAGTAAGTATTATTGGAGATTGTAAGGCTGTCATTAACCAATTGTTAAACGAAATGGAAAAGAGCCTTCCAAAACAAAAAGTTTCCGAGTGGTCCGAATGGAACGATTACTTACAAGAAATACGCAAAAACGATGCTCTATTAATTCCAAAAATGTTAAAATCTACAAAATTACCTATGAAGCCTGAAAGGTTGGTATATGAATTGTTTGATTTCATCACCCCTGATACTCAGATTGTTCTTGACGGTGGCGACATCGTAGTATTTTCGTACAAATATATAAACTACAAACATCGTAGTCCTCGATCTACATTCTATCCAATTTCAATGGGGCATCTCGGTGTAGGCATACCTTACGCAATTGGGGTTAAAATGGCTAAACCGGATAAGATGGTCGTCTGTTTAACTGGAGACGGCAGTTTTTTGTTCAATATACAAGAACTAGAAACTGCAGCCAGATTAAACTTACCTATAATTATCGTGATAGCTAACAATGGCTGTTGGGGTATGATTAAAAGCGGACAAAAAGGGAATTTAAACAAGCGATATTGCGATGTTGATTTCCCGCCGATTGAATACGCTGAAATCGCCAAGAGTTTTGGTTGCTATGGAGAAAAAGTTCTTAAGCCAGAGGATATTAAACCAGCTTTACAACGAGCTATAGATTCTAAAAAACCAGCTGTTATCGATGTGGAAATTGCCTTTGAAACTCCATCCGCAATGAAAATAGTAGGACTCTATAAAAAGAGCAAAGGTTTGTTTGGATAGAATAAAAACATAATTAAATCATAAATTTTTTTTAACTAATTTTTTTAACTTTATAATTAATTTATTTTATGAGATATTCGAATTAAACACCAGATATTGCTCGAAATCTCTTTTTCTTCTAACACTTCTAGTTTTAAATCATATTTTGCGCAAATTTTTGATAGAAAATTAGGGGAAAAATGGAGCCACTTAAAAGACTTACCTTTTTTTTCGTTCCATAATGGCGTAATTAACACACACCAAGTATCTACAGTTCTAGTTCTAACTATTTCGCAAAGAATTTGCCCATCTTCTTTAAGTAACTTGGCTAGAATCTTTATAAATTTTTTAGTTTTGGAGATCGTCCCAGCTAAACCGATATTGTTCTCAAATAAAGTAATTGTATCATATTTCTTACTTGGGTAGTACTTAAAGATGTCTGCCACAAAACAGTTTTCTATTCCTTGCTCGTTAGCAATTTTTATGATGTGTTCAGAAACATCGATCGCATCCACATTTCCACGCATTTTTAGAGCCATCACATGATAACCCGTAGCACAACCAACATCTAATATATCCCCACGTGCTAAACTGATAGCTTTCTTCTCCAAATCTGAAAATTCTTCAAAATCCCGGAAATACCGAGATACTTCAATAGGAAATCTCT
>JAUWNA010000471.1 GCA_030612905.1 Promethearchaeota archaeon | reverse complement strand
CACCATCTACTATCATCATTTGCTTCAGGATCAACAAATTTTAATACGCTGGCAAAACCAAGATAATATCCTGCTAACTCGTCGCGGGAAGTATGTAATCTAACTCTCCAATTTTTATAAGGACCCGTTCCATTAAAATGTCGTGGGTGTTCATCGAATAACCATTGGTGATATTTTCGATTCTCTGGAGCAGAGACAAACCTTGCTGGCATTCCAGGATAATCGGGGCCAATACCCCCGTTGGGAGCAGCAAGCATATTAGTAAACCCAGAAACGCATTTCTTTATCATACGGGTAGCATTATTCAATTCGGTTAAATCGCTATTATCTAACGCGTATTTATAACGCAAACATTGAGACGCAAGCGTATATCCTAGATGGAGATTTCCGTTATCGGTTCCGTGCCAATCTCCAACTTCGCTATAAGTATCGTTAGTAAATGTAACATCAATACTAATGTTAGTAGGAACGTGCCATTTCTCCAACTGATAATTGTATATATCTGCCATTTGTTCCAAATATGTTTGATTTCCTTCAATTTGATTTAAAGGTGTGAAGTAATCTGTATTTGGAGGATCAAGATTTAAAGTAAGTGAAGCGAGATCGTCAAGGATGCCAAGACCAAAACCTAAAAAGCTAGAAAAACTGATTACCGGAATTAAAAATAAAAAAGTTATCGCGATATTTTTTTTAAAAAGATTTTTTCTCGTTCTTATTCGCATTTAAACCACATTTTTTAAAATTATAAAAAATATCTCATTTGTATTGCTATGTAATTATTTTCACTTTTCTACTATTTAAATTTTTAAAAACTGAAGCCACGATGAATCATCTTTTAATTGTTCATATTTTTCTTTATCTCCAAAATCGGCTCTAAATTGATTTTTCTCCATCTTTACTACTCTTACTTTCCAGTTTCGCTGGTCCATACCTATTAAAAGAGCCTTTGGTATTTCTATCTCACCTCTTTCAGAGGGTTTGAGGTTTTTTAAAACTTCGAAAATTTCCTTTGAAAAAATAAACACACCACAATTATTTAGATTCGATTCGGACGTTCCCTTTGGCGGCTTCTCAACTATATTTTTGCAGATAACATCGTCACAAAAAACAGCAGCTCCTAAGTGAGGGTCTTTAGTGTAATTTGCTACTAAAATAAAATCGTACTTTTCTTTTCGATGAGTATCATACACTTTTTTATAAACTTCATAAGGTACAAGAATATCCCCCCATGATAGAAAAAAATTATTATTAGAAATTGAATCTTTACAGAGTAGTAACGCGCCTCCTGTGCCATTTAAATCTTTTTGCTCGACATATTCAATGCTTACCCCCCATTTTTTACCATTTTGAAAATATTCTATAATTTGTTCTTTTCGATATCCTACTACAAATATAATGTCTTGAAATCCAGCATAAATCAGCCCATTTAAAATATACTCTAACATGGGCTTTCCATGGAGGGGTATCATTGTTTTTTGGTATTTTTTAGTGTAGGGATACAACCGTTTTCCATAACCAGCACATAACACAATCGCTTTCAATACATCTCAACTCCTTTACTAGTTTCAATAATAAAAGCTTCCCCGCCAGCATCTTCTATAACATTCTTAAGTAGTTGTACATTATTAGGTATTAAGGCAAACATCGTTCGACCGAACCCAGAACCATTAATCTTTCCACCTAAAGCCCCAGAGCTTAAACAATTAGCGATAATTTTATTAATTTTACTAGTTGAAATCTGTATATTATCTCTTAATTGTTCTTGATGCAAATTTAATAGATATGCTAATTTTCGATAAAATTCAGCCATAATATTCGAGTTCTCTCCTTGTTTTAATAAAGAAAGTTGTTTATCGATTAATTCTTTTGCTTTGTAAGTAATATCTCTATTAATAATATTTCCTACAATCTTTTTCTGATGCTCTTTTTTTAAACTAAGTAAATATGGTTGTATATCTTCTAATTTCGAGTAAAATTGATTAAATCCGGGCATTATATTAGAAATTTTATCAAAAGCTTCTAATGTTAGATTTTTTGTTCTAACCAAGTCATCTACCGTCTCTTTTTTTTCCATTGAATTTCCTAAAACAAACCCTTTTAGCTTGAGGTCATAAACAATTAAATTTGGTTTTGGAAGTACAGGTTTTAAAAAGATTAGGTTTCCAAAAACCGAGCTAAAGTGGTCCATCATGCCCCCTCCTTCTTTAAATTCCTTTACTTCCGTATTATATCCCTCTAATGCTAATTGAAATAGATCTAATTTAGTATCGCTTATTATGTTTAAAAAATATAACCAAGCAATCACTAAAGCTGAAGAACTGGCAACACCTGCGTTAATTGGGATATCTCCCGTAATTTTAATCCTATAACCTTTTTCAAACCTACTTCTTTTCCTGAGAAATTGATTGTAACCACTAAATAAATAATCTCGATTTGATTTGTAATCGAGTTCTTTATTATTTAGCGATATCTCTACGAAAGAATTTAAATT
>JAUWNA010000184.1 GCA_030612905.1 Promethearchaeota archaeon | reverse complement strand
GCTTGATGAAATGGACAAAGAATTCCCCAAAATATATAAAGAATTGAAGAGTACGATGGATAAACTCGAGAATCATTATAGAGATATGCAAGATATCGAGTTTACGATCGAAGATGGAACATTATTCATTTTACAGACTCGAAATGGTAAGCGCACTCCATCGGCAGCAGTTAAAATCGCTGTAGATATGGTTAAAGAAGGTTTAATAGACAAAGAAAAAGCAATAATGAGCATTGACCCAGACAAAATCTCTAAGCTTTTATTTAAAAGTATAGACGAGGGTGCAATCGTACATGTTTTAGCAAAAGGTATTAACGCTTCACCGGGCGCAGTTTCGGGAATTGCGATATTTGACTCAGATAGGGCCGAAGAATTAGCTAATTCTGGAGAAGAAGAGATAATATTAGTTCGACCTCAAACTAAGCCTGAGGATGTCCATGGATTATACGCTTCTAGTGGAGTATTAACTCAGTTTGGGGGAAAAACATCTCACGCAGCTGTTGTTGCGAGAGGAATGGGTAAACCAGCCGTTGTTGGAGCTCAGGATATCGAGATCGACGAGGAAAATAAAGAATTTAGAATAGCTGGAACTGTAATTGAAGAAGGTGATTATATAACGATTGATGGCACGACAGGACGCGTCATAGAAGGAAAAGTTCCTCTGGTTCAACCCGAAATTAAAGGAGAATTTTTAGAATTACTTGAAATAGCAGACGAGATTAGGACTATGGGCGTACGAGCAAACGCGGACACCCCTGTAGATGCCAATAAAGCCATAGAGTTCGGTGCTGAGGGTATAGGGTTGTGTAGAACAGAGCACATGTTCATGGCACAAGAGAGGTTACCAGTTGTGCAAAAAATGATAATGTCACAAACAAAAGAAGACCGTCAAGACGCACTAGATAAGATTTTACCAATGCAAAAAGGAGATTTCTTAGAGATTTTTAAAATAATGGAGGGAAAACCAGTGACCATTAGATTATTAGATCCTCCACTGCATGAGTTCTTGCCTGAATTATCTACAGTGTTACTGGAGCGTCAAGAACTACAAATGACGAATTCTTTGTCAAAATCCCTATTAGATATTAGCCCACTTGATGAGGAACTCAAAAAGAAGAATAAAGTTATCAGATTAATTAGATCGCTCTCCGAAGAAAATCCGATGATGGGATTAAGGGGTTGCCGACTTGGGATTGTTTGGCCTGAGATAAATGAGATGCAAGTAAGGGCTATATTTCAAGCGGCTTGCGAACTTAAACTAAAAGGCGTTAATGTTATACCTGAAGTAATGATTCCTCTTATCGGTATGATTTCAGAACTACAATTTGTCAAAGCTCAATTGCTTGAAATAGCAGAAGAAACTATTAAAGAGTATGGCGTTGAGTTAGATTACAAATTTGGTACTATGATCGAAATCCCGAGAGCAGCTTTAACTGCCGACGAGATTGCTATGGAAGCAGAGTTTTTCTCGTTTGGTACTAACGATTTAACTCAAATGACCTTTGGATTTAGTCGAGACGACGCTGAAGGAAAATTCATTCCCGTATATCTAAATAAAGAAATTTTAGAACGAAATCCTTTTGAATTCTTAGATCAAGACGGCGTAGGCAAATTAATGAAAATAGCTATTGAGTTAGGCAGAAAAACTAGACCAGACTTAAAGTTAGGAATATGTGGTGAACATGGAGGCGAACCGAGCTCTATTAAGTTTGCTTATTCAATAGGTTTGGATTATGTATCGTGTTCTCCATTTAGAATTCCAGTAGCAAGAATTGCCGCTGCTCAGGCAGAGATTGAACAAAGAAAAAAATAAACTATTTTCTATTTTTAGATTACATTTCTTTTTTTACTATTTCTATTTCTTTTAAAATTAAACGGAAAAAATTCAAAATTTGTATTAAATTTTAAAATTCATAAATGATATTTCACTACTATTACTTACTTCTGCAAAATAATAATGCTCCTATTGAGCAGTGAAAATATTGTGGAATTTGGAATTTTAGAAATTGTACAAGGATCTTTAAGTTTAACCTATATTTTTATTAGTAAACCTTGATTTATTATTCCTTATTTTATCATACTTTTTAGTCTTAGTAATAAAATAATTAAATCTTATAATTTTATTTATATATATGGATGTAGCAGAAAGATTTGATTTAATTAAAAGAGGAACTGAAGAAATTTTAACTGATGACGATTTAAAACTTTATTTAGAAACAGCTATTCCTTTAAATCACTATATTGGATTTGAAATCTCCGGAAAGGTTCACTTAGGAACAGGAATCGTTTGTATGTCAAAAATTAAGGATTTTCTTGATGCTGGAGCTAATTGTACAATATTTCTAGCTGATTGGCATAGTTGGATAAACGATAAATTAGGCGGAGATCGAGAACAAATCCAGAAAGTAGCGGTTGGATATTTTAAAGAAGGCTTAATAGCATGCTTGAAAGCCGTTGGGGCAGATCCAGAGAAAGTTAAGTTTACTCTTGGTACAGATCTTTATCATAATAACGATGATTATTGGGAAACATTTATTGATGTATGTAAAAACACCACGCTTAACAGAATGCATAGAAGCATCACTATAATGGGGCGAAAGTTAGGTGAAGGCGTTGATTTTGCCAAATTACTCTATCCTGCAATGCAAGTAGCCGATATATTCATACAAAACGTTAATTTAGCTCATGCGGGTTATGATCAGCGAAAAGCGCATGTTATTGCTAGAGATGTTGCTCTAAAAATGAAGAAAAATAACCTTATGGGTGTTTCTGGAGAAAAGATAAAACCAATCTGCGTTCACCATCACTTGATTCTTGGATTGAAAAAACCATCTATCTGGCCTATTGAAGATCCCGCACAACTTCAAGAAATGTGGTCGGATATGAAAATGAGTAAATCAGTAAAAGATTCAGCAGTATTTGTAAGCGATACTCCTGACAAGATCAAAACTTTGGTAAAATCTGCATTTTGTCCAGAAGGGAATGTTACTATTAATCCCATTTTAGATTGGGCTAAATTTGTCATTTTCAGAAATAAAAATTCAAGCATTCAGATTGAGAGAAAACCAAAATTTGGTGGAGATATAGAATTTAACTCGTATGACGAGTTAGAAAACGCATTTTTAGCCAAAAATCTACATCCACTTGATCTGAAGATCGGAGTTGCAAACAAGATTGTTGACATACTAGAACCTGTCCGTAAACATTTTGCGCAACCGAGCATCCAAAAAATGAAAAAAGAATTAGAAGAGTTAATAATAACAAGATAAATTTAGAATTTTATATTTTTTTTCGGTTGTCTTGTCTATTGAAATCTTTTTATTTTATTAAATAATAAACTACAAGCTAGCTAATTATGATAAAAATATTAGCAATTGGAGATTCTCACTTGCCTCGTAGGGCTAAAAGCGTTCCAGATCAAATTATCACAAAGTTAGAGCAATTAGTTGAAATTGAAAAATTTGATTACACTTTTTTTACTGGTGACGTAGTAAATGCTCCAAAATTCATGAATTTTTTAAATTTAATTACAAAGAGAAATCTATTTGTTGTAATAGGGAATATGGATTATTACGGGGGGAATCGAGATGCTCCAGTCTATCGAAGTTTAAATACATCTATTAGAGACAATGATAATTTAATTGTTGGGTTAACTCATGGCCATCAAATATCACCAAGGGGGGATCATTCTCAGCTTGAGTTGATTGCTATCGAAAAAAGTTTTAATGTTTTAATATCTGGACATACGCATAAAGAAGAGATTTTTCTTCAGAAAGAGATCTTGCTGTTAAATCCCGGTAGTGTTACTGGAGCGTGGTCTTTTGTAGCAAGCGGTAATCCTTCGTTTATTACTTTAAATATAATTGAAAAAACGGGGGAGATCAATGTGGTTTTATATCAGTACGATATAAGAGCTGCGAGATTTAAGGATTTAAAATCCTATTTTGTTTTTGAAAACAACCAAATTCGATATAAATATTAAAAGAAATTTGATAAAAAATTAATAATTCGTAGTAATTTTTCTTATTTTGGCGCTTTAATCTTGTCTAACACGAGGACTTTCGGTAGTTTTAACAATATACCAAAATTTCTTTTTCCGTCGCTGCTTTTATCATATCTTAACTTTTTAAATCCGTATTTATTCTTTTTAAGCATCATGTGAAGCGTTGAGTTTTCGCCGCTAGAAAAACCCATTAAATCTTCTGGTGTTGACATTATCTCTAAATCATATTCTTCCAATTTACCTTTACCAAAGGTGTATTTTCCATTCTTGGCGGTAAGATTAACCCACAAGTAAAAATCCTCTTCAGTTTGAAGCCCCATGTTTAACCTTGCTCGAAAGTTATCAAGCGTTTTATCGTTCTTTGGATTTCTGCGTTTATCTAGTATTATGCTTTCGATAACGCCCTTAAAAGTAATAAACAAGTTTTCTTTCTCAGATTCTTCCATAACTCTTTACCATTGATAATTTTTTTAAGAAATATTATTAAAATAAACTCAATTGCAATTAATTAATATTTTATGGATCGTAAATAATTATATTAAATATAACTCCAAAAATAAGTGTTAGGTGAAAAACTAAATGTGGTTTTTTTATAGTCCAGGTATTATATATGGCGAAGATGCCATAGATTTTCTTGAATTTATTCCTGGCGAAAAAGTATTTGTTGTAACAGATAAGGTGTTAGAAGAATTAGGTTATTTAAAGATTTTAACTGAAAAATTAGACGAATTTGGAAAAAAATATAAAGTTTTTACTGATGTACAACCAGATCCTCACGAAGATGACGTACTATCTGCGAGACAACAATGTATCGATTACGCCCCTGATTTGGTCATAGGTTTAGGTGGCGGCTCAGTTATGGATACGGCTAAGGTCGTATGGTGTTTAAATGAATTCCCTGAACTTATTCTTGATGATATCCATCCCTTTAACGGAGAACTGTATAAACTGAGAAATAAGTCAAAATTTGTTGCTATCACTACTACATCTGGAACTGGAGCGGAAGTTACTAATGCAAGTGTTATCTCTAGG